>NZ_JBFRTQ010000050.1:0-41754 GCF_041474195.1 Vibrio sp. 10N.222.52.C3
ATGTCATACCAACCGGGTTTTATCCCATAAGCGTGTAACACGCCCAAATCGATAACAGTCTCTTTTGGAATATGAACAAACAGATCCGCCGCATTCAACGCGTTAGATAAAAACTGTGCCCATGCGGGATCTTGTGCAATACCCTTCTTTCTATTGAGCAGTAAATACGTGCAACCAGGATCGAGTTCTACTTCATCGCTATCGCCACGGTCGGCCATAACAGGCTTAGATAGGCTTGGGTAAACCATTGAAGAATAAGCCTCATCCACCACCCAAACTTCAACGCGATCAATTAACGGTCTGAAACCAAAGTACCCATTGAAAGCGGTTAACACGAGTTGTTTCTCGTCGTTCTTTTCAATGCGATAAGGTCCCGTTCCAATCGGTCGAATATCGTAGTCTTCACCACGTAAAGTGATCGGTAATGTGACTTTAGCGACCGATTCCGTTAGTGCGAGGGGAAAATACTTGTCTGGACGTGTGAGAAAAACATCTACTACACAATTTGCAGGTGAAGAGACATCTTTGATATGCGAAAACATGTTGAGAGGTTCGAGTGCAAGCAGTGTATCCACAACATGATTGGTTAACAGAGGTTCCCCGTTATGGAAACGAACACCGGGTCTCAAGAAGAATCGCCATTGGTAATCGCTGATTTTTTGCCATGAATGAGCAAGATCGGGTTGAAGTTGGTCATTCTCATCTAGACGAGTCAACCCACTGAATACCTGACAAGCGATATGTTGCTCTGAACGACGCATCGATTTGGTTGGGTTAAGCATTGAAAGCGGCCGGTAATAAGGCAAACGAATAACTTGTTCGCCTTCTTGATACTGTACGCCCAAGTAGTTTTGAATAACTTGCGTGAGTTTGGCAGCATTGTGATCAAGCACTGACAGCGCCTGTCCAATTTTTCCTTCCTGCAAGTAGCGTCTTGCTAAGTTCTCGCTGACATCACAACGATTCTGTTTAAAGATAAGTTGAGATAACTTTCCTCGACCTGCTGCAGGTAACCATTCTACCCACCCTTCTTCTTCAAGCTTGTTGAGTACCATTCGGGCATTACGACGGGTACAACAAAGCACATCCGTGATGTCGTCGAGTTGAACATCAGAATCTTTACCATCGAAGTATTCAAACAGGGTTTCAAATTGAACGCGAAGTCTTGGGCTGCTCATAAAGAGGAAAACTTATTCAAAGGACATTGAATTCAGTTTCCCTATTTTATGGCGTAAAATCAATATTACTGACACAATTTTATTGTGAATTATGAGTACGACATCCTAAGATGTTATTCAATCTGAAGGGGTAAGTGCTTTTACAGTATAGGATTACATCACATCGCAGCCAATTTCATTGGCGATTTCACGGAGCTGCTGTTCATCGTCTAGTTTTATCGACCATTTACACTCAGAACCGTTAGCTGAAATGACATTTGCCCCTTTTCCGATGAGTTGAATTGCATCAACTTGGGCTTGCAGCGTGACTCTATGCTCACCATCTAAACGAACAACCAGCTCATGTGCGGTTGCGATGACTTTTCCACTTTTAAACGTTATGACCATGGGCTTCTCGGGTTACTTCTTTAAATACTGATTGCTTGTTCTAAGTACTGATTACTTCTTCTAAAGACAAAACCAGCGTACGACTGCCTAGTCTGTTATCGCTTATGTTTCTTAACGGCAATGGTTAAACGGCTGGTACAAACTAAGCGTTGACGATCATCAGTGATATTGATCTGCCATACTTGAGTAGAGACGCCCAAGTGAATAGGCTCAGCAGTACCAATGACATGCCCTTCACGCATTGACCTTACGTGGTTCGCATTGACATCGAGCCCAACGCAATAATAGCCTTCTGGTACGCAGAAGTTTGCAGCCAATGAGCCAAGCGTTTCTGCTAGCACAACCGATGCGCCGCCATGAAGCATACCCAGTGGTTGGTGCGTAAAGTGACAAACCGGCATGGTTGCTACCAAAGAATTGTCATTTACTTCGGTGTAAACAATGTTGAGGTGTTCAATTAAGGTATTTTTTGAGGTCGCGTTGAAGGTATCTAGGTCAACGGGCTTTTTCCAAATACTCATATAGGTTCCTTAATTATTGATCTTGTTATCGCGTGCATAGCTTTTTTCTATATTACCGCTGTTAGTTATCTTACAGCCCTTAGCTATTACGCAAGTTGATGTTAACATGCATAAAAACCGAATACACAGAGGATATTGTATGACGTCATGGATGAAGTTTGCCTCGCTTCTCACACTTGCAGGCCTAACCGCGTGTAGCGCTTCTCCGACAGGCAGAAACCAATTGCTGCTTTTTTCAGATAAAGACATGTCTCAGCTCGGAGCACAATCTTTTGAACAAATGAAGAAAGAACAACCCATCAGTAAAGATGCCAAAACTAACGCTTATGTACAGTGCGTAGCGAACAGTATTACTCAACACATTCCTAAGCAAGGTTTTAGTGAATGGGAAGTGGTGGTTTTTGATAGCGACCAAGTGAACGCGTTCGCTCTGCCAGGCGGAAAAATTGGCGTCTACACGGGTTTACTCAATGTTGCAGTAAACCAAGACCAACTCGCGACGGTTATCGGTCACGAAGTGGCACACGTTCTTGCAGACCACAGTAATGAGCGCCTGTCTCAGTCTCAAATCGCTAATACTGGCTTGTCTATTACTAATGTCGCGTTAGGTGCATCAGAGTACAAACAATATCAAGGTATGACGATGGCCGCGTTAGGATTAGGCGTTCAATATGGCGTTATTCTACCGTATGGGCGAACTCAAGAGTCTGAAGCCGATGTTGTTGGTTTAGAGTATATGGCTCAAGCAGGTTTCGATCCAAACCAAAGTGTCAACTTGTGGCAAAACATGGCGAAAGCATCAGGGGGTAATCAACCGCCAGAGTTGCTTTCTACGCACCCTTCCCACAGTACGCGTATTAAAGATCTACAAGCAACGATAAAAACGCTTCCTCAATCAGGTTCACCAAGACCAAATTGCAAAGCGTAATCTAAGTAAGAATCGCCTAGCTGGTGTAAATACAAAAATGCCCTATCCATATTGGTTAGGGCATTTTCAGTTTCTTGCTTGCTAACAGTTCAAGTGCACTAAGCAGCTGGATAATTCCAACAACAGAAACTCACTCGTTAAGTACCAAGAATTTGTAATGGTAGGCTTAATAGCTGATCACCAGTAGATGCAAAATACCAGATAACACCAATCAAACTGCTCACTAAACCTACATACCAAACGAACGACACGACTTGCCCGTATTTGTCTAACGGTAACAAGTGACTGTGATGACGTCCTTTCCATTCAAACAGTATTTCAACACTGCCCATGATCAATAAGAAACCAAACAGGGTTAAATTCAACTGATAACTCAATACCACACCAGCAACGGCAGCCGCGACACAAAGTACAATGCCAAGCACACTGTTCATCGAGAAACTGATACTTTTAAGAACATGTCCGCCATCGAGAGGCAAAATCGGCATTAGATTGAACAGGTTTAATAGAGCATTAAATACTGCAAGGCCGGCAAAGAACATTTCGCCAGTCGCCCAGTACAGCACCATAAATACTAACGACAATATCAGGCCGAACAATGGCCCCATGATTGAGATAACCACATCTTGCCAACGCGTATTAATCTTTTCATCGGATAACGCCAAGCCACCAAGAAATGGTATCAAATAGATCCCTTTGGTTTTCATGCCGAAGTATTTCATCGCTCTAATATGACCGTACTCATGGAACATTAAACAGGCGATTAAGGCCAAAGCGAACTGAATTGAAAACAACCATGAATAGGCCGCTAAACTCGCAGAAGCAAGTACGACCTTGATTAGCTTGGCGCTTTTAAGCGCTTTCATACCAAGCGACACCAACCCAATTAAGCTAAAACGCTTCTCTGGTTTAGGAGCGACAACAGGAGTTTGTTGTTCAATATCTTTGGTGTTTCGATTGCCTTCGGTAATGGTTTGCCCATTCACCGACGCTTTATACGTCATCTCAAACGGTTGCCACTGAACGGTCGATTCAACGTGACACTGCAACGTTTCTTCGCCAGCGCGTAGTGTAAATTCGTGTTTTCGGGCGTCTTCTTGGTCTGTGGTCGCATCTAATTGAGATACCAAAGTGTTATCCCAATACAACTGTTGCCACCCTGCCATTGATCCTTCTAAACGAAGCGGTTTTCCAAGAAACTCTATCGCGAGTAATTCCAAACTTAAAATTCCAATTTAATGACTTCTAACGAGTGTCGATATTATGCCGATTTAGCGAATGGTGGTAAACAGAAACAAAGTTCTTACATATTGAGCTATTGAACACTATTTATACCGCAACGATGCATAAACACTCTGGTCACACCTCCAACCACGAATAAATTATTGATTATACTTATATTATCGATGTTAAAGTGCCGCCCCTTTAAAACATAACCTCACAAAATAACAACTCTTTCTTTGACTTTATACAAAACATGAATTTAACATGCCATTTACATTAGAGCTTCAACACCAAAAATGCTCAGTGTGTTTTCAAACCATAATAACGAAATTCGATGCCCTAGGAGGGTCAAGGATGAAAACAATACAACGCTCTCTCGTTTCACTTTCAGTACTATTTGCATGTAACTCACTTGCGGCTGGTTTCCAAGTTGCTGAGCATTCTGCCTCAGGTCTTGGTCGTGCCTTTTCAGGTGAAGGTGCAGTAGCTGATAACGCGAGTGTACTAGCGAGAAACCCCGCCGCAATGACCCTATTTGATACAGCCCAATTTTCAGGCGCGGTTTCTATCGTTGATCCAGAAGTGGATATTACTCAAAACAATGTTCCAGGTTCTGGCGGACAAAGCCAAGTATCTAAAGACGTAGCGCCATTGCAAGTCGTCCCTGCCGCATACTACATCAGCCCTATTAACGATAAATGGGCTTGGGGCATTGGTATGTTTTCTAACTACGGCGTTGCTACCGATTACCCAGACGATATTTATGCGGGTGATCTTGCAGGTGATACTTCACTAGTGTCAGTGAACTTAAACCCCAATGTGGCGTATCGAGTTAACGACCAGTTTAGTGTTGGTGCGGGTGCGAACCTTGTTTACGCCGAGGCTGAACTAAATCGTCATCAAGGCTCTATTTCGAACATCACTGGAGATCCTGCCTCAACAAAACTGATCAGTATGACAGGTGAAACATTTGCATTTGGTTGGAACGTGGGCGCGTTATATGAACTGAATGAAAACAACCGATTCTCTATCGCTTATCGTTCAGAGGTAGACCTCGACTTTGATGACGGTGACTTTACTGATTACACGGGCAGCATCGTGGAAGGCAGTGCTACGACAACAACAGGACGTCTAAAAATCACGTTGCCTTCGATTATTGAAATTTCAGCTTTCCACCAATTGACCGACCAATGGGCAATTCACTACGGGTGGCAACAAACTGGGTGGAGTAGCTTCAAAGAGCTTAAAGCGACAAGTTCAGATTGTGTAAGTGGCGAGTGTTTTAAAAAGACCGAAGACTACGACGACAATAACCGTTACTCACTGGGTGCAACTTATCAGTTAAACCAAGAATGGACCTTAAGAGCTGGTTTAGCTTATGACGAGCAAGCTGGTGAAGCGACGTTGAGTATTCCTGATAGCGACCGTTTCTGGTACAGCGCAGGTTTAACTTACCAGTACAGCCCTAACCTTTCCTTCGATGCTGGTTTTGCCCTTGTACAAAGTAAAGATGGTGACTTCAAAGAAACCAATGAACTAGGGCAAGAACTTGAATTCTCTGGTGATGCAGTCGCTTACCTATCTGCAATTCAAATGAACTACACCTTCAACTAAACGGAATTAAAACATGAAAAAGTTATTTAATGTTTCGCTGCTCGCTTCAGCAATGTTTCTTGCTGGTTGTGGTGATGACTCTTCGAGTTCAGGTGCGTCAACAGCGATTCAATATGAGCAATACATTCAAGATTCACTCGGACAAGCGACGAGCATCAAGTTTCAATTAACGGGTGCTGATATTGCAGTTCCTCTTCCTAGTTTCGCGTTGATGGATGCTAGCGACGGTACACTTGGCTTGCCGACTGGCGGTGATGACTCATTAACCAACCCTATCGCAGCAATGAATACAATGGATGGCTGGTCAACTTCAATGCCAATTATCATGGACTTTGAAGGTACTGGCTTAGCTGACGGTGTAGCTACTGGTGGGGTTTACCTATTAAAACTTAGCGGCTCACTCACATCTGAAACTGCACCTAGTGTCGCTGGAATATTGACTTTAGGCGTTGATTTCAACGTTCTATCTAGTGCCTCAACTGACACCTTCACAATTGTGTTCAATGATTCCTTAGATGCTTCAAGTGAATACGTGTTGGCGCTGTCAAATGAACTCACGGATATTAATGGTGATCCTGTTGGCATGTCGGCAAGTTATGCTGCACTGAAATCTAGTGCGGTAACGTACACCGAAGGTAGCCTAGCTCAAGCACAACAAGTCACTCAAGGTGTTGAAAAGATCTTTGCTGGAGCGACGGCTGCAGGTGCTATTAACCTTGATACTGAAAACATCATTTATTCGACGTGGTTTACGACTGAGTCTATAGGTGATTCCCTTTTCGCTACCAAAGCGGCAACAGCTACAGGGTTGGCTGCAGCAAACCTCAATAGCGTTTGGGCAGGTAGCGCAAACCCTAACTCTGTTGACTTGTCGACAGCTTATGCGATGCAGTTTGGAACGTCAGAACCTTTCAAAGATGCACTTAGCGGTGACACTGATTTTGATAAGTATATTGGTGGTGGCGACGCGACTAAGATTACAAAAGCAAAAGTAGCCATCGAGACGATGTATGATGCTTCAGGTGCTAACGTCAATGTTAGCCAAGGGTTCGTTCAACTTCCTCATTACTTAGAGAAAGGCAGTAATGAATGGAACTCTCAACCTTTTGAATCGGGCATGCCGAGCCTTGCCAAAGTTTCAAATGCTTTAAGCGATAGCGCAGAACAAGCCAATATGGCTGCTCAATTAGTTGCTGCTGGTATCGACACCAGTGTCTTAGCGACAAGCCAAACAGAACAACTTAAACTGGTAGGTTTGAACCTTACACTAGCTGATGGCTCTTCGCTTGATAGCGAAAGAGTTATTACGAAATACTCTCCTGTTCCTCAAGTTAAGTCATTAGAAAATGTAGAGTTCTTGTTATTTACTAAGAATGGGGCAACACCAAAAAACGTTGTTATCTATCAACATGGTATTACCTCTGCTAAAGAGAATGCTTATGCGTTTGCTTATAATTTAGTGGGCGATGATACAGCGGTTCTAGCAATAGATTTACCAATCCACGGTACACGTAGTCTAGATGATACACGCTCAGCAAATGCAAACGTCTTAGCTTATTTAAACCTAACTAACTTGCCAGTAGCGCGCGATAACGTTCGACAAAGTGCGTTAGATGTAATGGGCTTGAGAGCTTCGTTAACCGCTTCTTTGCAAGCTGGTTTACTTGCTAGTTCACCTTTGAGTGCATTTAATCTAAATACAGGTTCACAGGTTAAATTTTTAGGTCACTCTTTGGGCGGTATTGTTGGAACGACAGCTGTTGCTGCCTCTAACCGTACGTTAGGTAGTCCAACGGCTGATGCTCTGTATTCGTTTAGTTCGGCAGCTTTTGAAAACTCTGGCGGTCAAATATCTAACCTTCTACTCGGTTCTACGGAGTTTGGTCCTCAGGTTAAACACAATGTTGCGTTGAGCGCTTCAACGGAATACGCGACTTTCGCAAGTGCGACCTGTTCCAATCTATCAGACAAAATCTGCTATGAAACGTTTGAAAGCAATGCAACCACAGCACAATTAGCAGTGATGACGGCAGCATTTCAGCAATTCGCGTATGCAGCTCAAACCGTGTTAGATACCATAGACCCGTTCACTAACGCTGTCCACCTGTTAAGCTCTGGTTCACCTGTACTACCTATTTATATTGGGCAAGTTCAAGGCGATGATACAGTACCTAACTCTGTAGCAAGCGCTCCATTCGCGGGAACAACACCGTTGGCAACCAAGCTTAACCTAACTGTTGTTGATTCAAGTAGTGCGACACCTAGCAGTGCCGGAACTAACGAATTTGTGAAATTTAACAATGTTGCAGCGCACAGTACCTTTGTTATCCCACAAGACGATACAACACCATTACCTTTAGATTCCGCTCACCATGCAGAAATGCAGGCACAAGCAAAAGATTTCTTGGTAAACAACAAATTGAGTACAGTGTCCAACGCAGCCTCTGTATTGGAATAATAACGAGCTCTAAATGAAACCAAATGCCAGCCTAACCGCTGGCATTTTTGTCTCTGTCGTTCGAACAAGTCCCCTAGTTGACCGTTTGCATAAAACTTTAAAACACAAATGGTTGATCTCAGCTAAAATTAATCAAGACAGAATACCGTACGACCTCTTTCTTTATTGTAAATAAAGTGGATAATAGCCCCGTAATTTAATACCTAATAAATGTGAGTCCATTATGTCTTCTGAAGCTACTATGCTAGAACGCTGCCAATCTAAATGTGAACTATGTGGTTCTGATTCTTCTCTTACTGCATACGCAGTGCCGCCACACAGCCACGTAACAGTGGATCACGGCATCATGGTATGTGACAAATGTCTTGGTGAGATTGACGATCCTAAAGATATCAACCACTGGCGTTGTCTGACTGACAGCATGTGGAGCCAGGAAGCGCCAGTTCAAGTAACGGCATGGCGTCAACTTACTCGTCTGAACACAGAAAGCTGGGCTCAGGACGCGCTAGACATGATGTACCTTGAAGAAGAAACATCAGTTTGGGCACAAATCGGCATGTCTGCTGATGACAAGCCTCTTGATGTGAATGGCGTTGAACTTAAGAAAGGTGACGACGTAACAGTAATCAAAGACCTGCCAATCAAAGGTACTAACCAAGTGATTAAGCAAGGTACTGTTATTCGTGGTATCAGCGTTGGTGACGATCCTAAGCTTGTTTCTGGTAAAACAAACGGCGGTCAATCAATGTACGTAATCGCTGAGTTCTGCCGTAAGAAGTAATCTTACTGTAAGAAAGTGATAGAAAACGAAAAGGCGCTAATTAGCGCCTTTTTTCTTGGAAAAATTTAACCTATTCCGTTGTTCTAGAAACCACTGCCTACGTTAAAGTAGATAGCGCGTTCTTCATGGCTTTGCGCATAATCCATCCCAAGGTGCAAACCGTAACGTCTCGCGATTTGGTATCGAAAGCCGACACCTCCGGCATTGACGGTACTGTCGTGGCTTATGCCGTTATCTTGCTTTGCAACCCCTGAACCGTAAAACCCAGACACCTTCCAACGATGAGTGATGCTATACGTCAATTGGCCTTGAATTGTTTCAATCTCATCTCCTTGGTACCGATAAGATGACACCCCGCGTAACGACACGTACGGTTTCGCTGTGGGTGATACAAACAGGTCTTGCTGTTCGAAGCTTTGATAATTTGCAGCCAAGCCTAACGTCCATTTATTGGCAATTGGGATATAGGCTTCGCCATCTATGTTCAAATTTCGGTAATTGTAATCACTGCCAATCGCATCGTCGTACACCATGTAATCTGCAGACAATTTGTAACCTTTGGTTGGATAAAATAAATTATCTCTTGTGTCATATTCAGCCTCCAACCCTAAACCAGAAGTAACCGATTCGTTACCCAAAATTCGGTCTAAAACCATGTTATCAAATTCAATCTCAGACTTAGCTAATAACTGCTTTATTCCCAACATCCAAGGCGTATGCCCAATCCGGAACTGCACCTTTTGTGAAAGTACGGCTACCGAAGTTGACGTGCCTATTCTAAGGTCATGATCTATGGGGCCCCAGTTGATTGATGTGTACAAATCCAAATTCGCAACACCAAAGCCGCCGCCTCCTGTGTAACGAATGGAATCATTCATCCAAGATCGTCTATGGCCACCAAATACAAACCAAGTTTCGTTCTCTGTCCCTACTGCGCCCACTACTGACATTGCTGAGGGTACTAACTGCGCACCACCATCTATGGCAGAAAGAGCAGCTTGCTTTCTTTGTCGCTTTTCCTCATCCGTCTCATGTAAAAACAAACCAGCCACACCGCCGCCGTACCCCACCGCAGGCTCGGTAATCAAAATTGGGATAGGCAAAAAGCCATATGCGTTTTCCGCAAGGTGATGCCCCATATCAAATTGACCATCAACAGGATCATAAAACGATGCGAAAGAAGATGTTGTAAATAAAAAGCAGGAAAGAAGAACAATGCCGCCGCAGCGAGTCATAAAATTTGCCTCATAAAAAAGACCGGGTGACGAAACCCGGCCGAAAGTTTGCTTCCTTGCAATAAACATAGAAATTAAACACTTATTGCCAATAAAGGGGGTCCTTAATCGACGGGCATAGAATAGGCCAAATAATGGTGTTGCCCTACTCCTATATAGAGGATGTCGCCCTACAAAATTAAAGAGCTTTCGAGATGACAGAAACGCAAAAGGCTCATATAAATGAGCCTCTATTAATAAGTTACCTACATTCTTCCTTTGCTAATATTGACTCAATAGTCGATCAACATGTTCTTGTATAACAGATAAAACCGATAATTTTACATCCTTCACTTGCTTAGAATGATTGCACCAAAGCGCAAAACCGAATTTGAATCCTTGGTGCATTTCAGACGACTGTATAGGTTCAATGTCGTAATGGGAAAATTCAGAATGAGCAAACGTTTTTGGTAACAGTGCCCACCCTAAACCGGCTTCAACCATTTTAATAACTAACGCCAATTGATCGACTTCTTCGTTATCGGAGCTGATGGTTACTTTTTCTGACATTCCCTCTTCAATAAACGATCTCAAGATAAACTGCTTTGAATTTCTTAACGCTAAAAGTACATCCTCTTGCGCCAAAGATGAGAACTCACCATTTTTTTGAACGAATGGGGAAAACTCAATGTGACCTAGAAAAGTCGCATCAAAGCTGTGTATACCCCGGCTGTCATGCACATTGACTAATCCAAAGTGGTACTCGCCACTTTGAAGGCCCTTCTTAATATCCTTTTTGTTTCGGATTAAAAAGTTCACTCGCATCATCGGGAAATCACGACGCAGTTTCTTTCGAATATCCAAAAGCATTTGATGAGGTATCACACCAGAATAAGCAAAGGTGATGTTTTCCAACCCGCCATAAGAGAGGCTCAATGCTACCTTATCGAAGGTACGAGCTTGTTCAATGGTTTGTTTAGCGTAATGGTAAAGAAGATGCCCGTCTTCTGTCGGCTTTACAGAGCGCCCAACCCTTTCAAATAGGCTTACCGCGAGTTGGTCTTCAAGGTTAGTAATAACCTGCCCGATTGTCGTTCTGTGTTTATTGAGTTTAACGGCGGCTTTGCTGAAAGAGAGTTGGTCATAAACGGTAACGAACGCGAGAAGTTGTTCAATGCTGAAATTCATTTTGTTGTGCTTACTTTTAATCGTTATGTATTTAAATTATCACAGGTTGGCGAAATATCTACTTTGTCAGAATAATATTAGTGAAAATAATTCCTCAATTTGAAACAAAAAAACCTACGTAAGCTAGTAGGTTTTATCGTTGATGTCAAACGAATAACTTAAATGTATTCGATAACTCGAGCTAGATAGTTAAAGTCCCCAGAATCACCGTGGTAATTACGGTAAACATCGACACTGAAATATCTAGGTTGGTCCACTTGAATATGCTCAGCAATTCGCTGCTCGATGGATTCTAGAGTTTCACCTGTTTGCGAGTAAATGTATTTCTTGGTGGTCTTTTGAAGCTGGCGTTCTTTAGCTTCTTTATGTGTGACGTAATTGTTCACGTCAACCCACTGACCAATGTAGTCAATCTCCACGTAGTCTGAATTTTCTTCAACCATGAACAACGCCGCTTCTTGTTGAACGTCGGCCAGTTGTAGCATGTCGTTATCGACTTTTTGCTGTTCCATTGAGGTCACATTTTGTGCCATGGCAGCGCTAGACGTTGCCATGATAAGTAGCGCTAAAACTGTTTTATTCATTTTACGATATCCCTAAATTAAGGTAATTCTGTTACCCAAGGTTTGCCCTGAGTTGCTTTGTGATAACCATATTCGTATATGGTTAATAAATAGTGTTCATCAAACATGTCTTTGGTTCGTTTGGCGTAACCAAAGTCGTGCTCGATGTAAGTAAATTGCATATCAATGTTGTTGATTTCACAGATGTATTTCATTCGATATAAATCACCACGTGTTTGAGCAAGAGTCAGGCTTGATACGCTCTTTGCTACTAAATCTAGACCCTTATCTCTCAGCGAGTGGTACGGCGCTTTCAGTGCTCCATTTCGAATAACATCGAGCTGTGGTGGTTTTTCTAACCCAAGAGCATCTGAGATCTGCTGATAGTCGAAGTTAGATGGATTGAAAAATACTTGAGCGGCTAAACCACCATCGACGTGAAGTTCTTCATAACTTTTACCTTCGTACTTCACATTGATAAACTGCGGTGGGAAGACTCCAGGAATAGAAGCACTTGCTGCTAAAACCTTATATATAAGTTCAGACTTATCTGGCATGTCACTATTTGCAATTGCGCCCACATTCCAAATGACAAGCTCTCCAGAATCAAAGTGTGTGCTACCAATAAACAAACGCTTACCGTTGCGGTGTCGCGCAGCAATTTGCTCGATCATCGGTTCAGGGAACGCCTGAGCGATAAATTGATTCAAGTTTTTACCGTCAGTAAAAGCATCTTTAAACACGGTGTTTAAAAAGTTCTTTTTGCCGAGCACTGATTTGTCATTGATGTTTAACATCACCTCCTTCATCTTCGGAAATGCATCTCCGCCGATGAATACAAATGGTGCCATTAGCGCTCCTGCACTGATGCCAGTAACTATTGAGTAGTCTTTCAATTGGCCAGATTCTTCCAGCCCTATCAAAATACCGGCTCCAAAGGCTCCGTTCGCGCCGCCTCCTGACAAAGCTAAGATATTTAGTTGCTCACCTGACACTTTAATTGGCGTTGTTTGATCGATTGGAGAGTATAAGAAGTCTGGGTTCTCACTCGCCCACATACGCAATGGCTCTTTTACTGATATCGCTTCTTCTACAACCACTTCTTTGTAATTGTCTTTGTGTACGCGTACATCCAACGTGTGGGGTGAGCTACATGCCACTACAAGTAATGACAAAGCAACGGTAAAACCCGAGGAAATTAGACGGTTCATAATTAGGCTCATTTAATGTTCTCTAAAATGATTCAGAGACTCTGTTTAATCAAAAGAACAGCTATAAACAGAGAAGTTAATAAATAGGGATAAAGTGAAGTCCGTCTCTTTCTGGGAGTAATATAGCTAGGTTTAGTCTTAGCTCGTAATCTCGTTTGTAGGATGCGACCCATCGAATAGGTACACCCTCCACCACTATCGGAGTTAAACGCTCTACCCGATTTTGACCACGTTGAAATCGTGGGTAGGCTCTACAAATTCATATTGTGCATTGATTGTTTGTAGCTCCCAAGTGCCATAGCTTTTAGTTAGCTCCAACACACCATAGACCGCGTTATTTGCATGTCGGAATGCAGCTACGGGAGACATTCTCTTTATTAACCCTGCGGTAAACAGGCCAGAGATAAGGTCACCGACACCAACCGGTTGTTGAGCAAATTCAATGTTCGGTCGTTGGGCTAAATAACATGCCTTTTTCGTTGCTAAAATCATACTGAACGCGTCATCGGGTAATGAGTGAAGATGCTTCACGAGCACCATCTTTGGACCAAGCTCCAATGCTTTCTTACATGCTGTAACCGCGTCATAAAGGGAGAGGATTTTAATGCCGGTCAATTCACTTAGTTCAAATTGGTTTGGCACTATAACATCGGCAATAGGAAGCAAGTGTTTAGTAATGGCGGTTCTAACGCCATCCTCAACGATACAACCTTTATCTGGGTCACCCATTACAGGGTCACAAACATAGAGTGCACTGTGGTTCTTTTCTTTAACTAAATTAACCGACTCGGCAACCGCTTTACATTGGTCTGCGCTTCCCTGATAACCCGATAGGATCGCACCACAGTCTTTCAGTACGTTGATGTTGTCTAAGCCTCGAATCAAGTTTCGAATATCATCTGAGCCGAATGTTTGCCCGGTCCAACCTTGTTGATATTGAGTGTGATTAGAGAACTGAACAGTGTGGATTGGCCACACATCGAGTCCCATTCTTTGGATTGGAAAAACCGCAGAACTGTTTCCTGCATGCCCGTAAACCACGTGAGATTGAATAGAAATAATGCTTTTCATGCGTCGCTCTTTCAGTTTGAAATGGATTTGAATACTTGGATAAGACGACTAAATAAACACAACGGAACATCAAGATAGGAAGTTTTATCGATCTAACCACTGTGCTTATTTGGTCGGAATAGCCTCGACATCGCCGAGGCTTATTCTTAATGAGTTGGACGTCATCGGCTTTAAATCATGTATTTGATTCTAAGCCAGACTTGAACTTATGCGTCTTGAAACTCAGCGAAGTACTCATCCAATACAGTGCGTGTTGCACGGCCGATTAGCTCGTACTCGTGGTGAGTAAGGTTCGCTAGTGATACACGTACTGATGCGTGTACTGTGTCGAAACCTTTACCAGGTAGTAAGATTACGCCGGTTTCGTGAGCAAGACGGAATAGGAAGTCTTTACCTTTCTCGTTAGCTTTGAACCAGTCGACAAACTCTTGACCGTAAAGTTTGCCACCTAGCGTGTCTAGCTCTAGTAGTGTGTAGTAATCCACACGGTCTTTGTTCTCTTCGATTGCTACACCCATGTTTTTGTAAAGCGTTGTGTAGCGCTCACGGATGATGCGTTTACAAGCGGCTTTGTAGCGACCTTCTGAGTCCATTAGACAAGTTAATGCAAACATCGCCATTTGTACTTGTTGTGGTAGAGACAGACCTGCAGTATGGTTCAATGCTACGCTGCGGCTATCAGCAACGATACGGTCGATGAATTTGATGTCACGTGGCTCTGGAGTTAGCGTTTTGTAACGGTCGTCCAATTGGCACTGTGTCGCTTCACTGAATGAGCGAAGTGTATCGTCGAACACGTTCTCATCGTGAATACCGATAGTGCCTAGACGCCAGCCTGTTGCACCAAAGTACTTAGAGAACGAGTAAACACAAAGTGTGTTGTATGGTAGTTTTGCAAATAGAGAAACGAAGTCATCGGCAAATGTACCGTATACGTCATCAGTGATGATGAATAGGTCACTGCGTTGCTCATTCACAAAGTTCGTTAGGTTCTCTAGAGTCTCGTCAGAGAATTTCACTGATGCTGGATTAGCAGGGTTAACGACGCAAAGTAGTTTGATGTCTGTATCTGCCAGTTTCTCGATTTCAGACATTGGAAGCTGCCAAGTGGTCTCATCAAGACGCAGTTCAACGATCTCTAGTTCGTACTCAGAAAGCTCTGGGATTTCTAGGTAAGGGGTAAAGATTGGCGTGATTAGCGCAACTTTGTCACCTTTTTTCAATAGACCATTGTTGAACATGGTTGCGAACGTGTACGTCATTGACGCAGTGCCGCCTTCTGTTGCGAACAGGTCAAAGTTAGTCGTCATTGGCATTGGGCCGTACATCTCTTCTGCGATGTATTGTTTAACCACTTTCTCGATGTTCACTAGCATACGTGGTGGCACTGGGTAGTTACACGCAAGGTAAGCCAGTACTAGCTCGTTTAGGAACGCTTGTTTTTCGATGCCTAGACGGTCTTTTGCGTAGCTTAGTGCACGACGTAGGAAATCAACGCCTTTGTCTGTTGCATATTGGCTTGCGAACGTGTCGAAACGCTCAACGATGCCGACGCCATCAGGGATACCACCGAAATCACCACCTAGGTAAGCGTAGTTACGCTCTGCTTCTGCTACCGCAAACTCACCAAGACGGATGAATGCTTTACGAGGTAGCGTTGCTAGGAAGTTAGGGTTACCACGACCTGCATCAAGAAGTGCACGATCTGGCACAGCTTGCGCCACTTCAATCAGTTTGTCTTTTAGCTCGAATGGGCTTAGGTCAGCGAATTTTGAAAAATCGATAGTTGGAGTTTGAGTAGTCATAATAGATACCTTACTTTCATAAATTTCAGCAAGTCGATCCCCTTCCCTATGTTTGGCCAGGGAATCGCTTAGTGTTTTAATTGGATTGACGTCTTAGACTGACGTTATAGTCTGAATTACATACCAGCGTTGACGGAGATAATGCCGACGATGATTGGTCCCCAAAGGGTCAATAGCACGTTGGCTACTGCGTAAGTCACTGTGAATGAGAATACTGGAGTTGCATTGCCTGTTTTTTCCATCAATGCCGCAAACGCAGGGTTTGCACTTCGACCACCAGTCACACAACCAAGTGCTTCAATTGGGTTTTTGATTCTCAAAACAAAGTAAGAGAAGAAGAACGAAATAATCTGTGGAATGATGGTTACCGCAACACCCAAGAATAGTAGGCTCATACCGTGTTCTTTGATGGTGTCTACCGCTTGAGGGCCAGCCTCAAGACCAACGATACCCACGAATGCTGCTAGACCGAAGTCGCGAATAAAGCTTGCTGCTGATTCTGGGAATTGCGCCACATGTGGGTTACGGCTGCGTAACCAACCAACAATCAGACCTGACACTAGACAGCCTGCACCAGAGCCGATAGTGACCGGAATACCTGCAATTTTGAAGTTGATTAGGCCAATCAAAAGACCCAATACCATACCCATGCCTAGTACAATGAAGTCAGTCATTGTTGCTGAGTTCATTGGCTTACCGATTGTACCTTGAACACGATTAATATCGCTTGGTGAGCCAGTTAATTGAATAACATCATTTTTCTTAACAACAAGGTCAGCGTGAACTGGGATTGATACACCTTCGCGAAGGTAGTCAGTCACATAAACACCACGGTAAGTGCCTTTGTTCGCTTCTGATTTGATTTGACCTAGTGTACGGCCAATCAGTTGTTTGTTGTCTGCGATAAGCTGACGGTTCTCTTCAATGACTTCGTACTCTTCTGGAAGCACAACTTCAGAGCCAACAGAGTCACCTTTCAACTGACCAATGGCTTTACGAGTACCTGTGATAACCAGAACATCGCCTTGTTGAAGCTTAGTAAATTTGTCTGCTTCAATCGCTTTGCCATCACGCTCGATAACTTCGATGCATGCGTCTATTGAATCTTGATTGATTTGGGCTAGTGTCAAACCATTCAGTTTGCTCTCTGCTTTGATTTCAAAAGCGCGAGTCTCAAGTTTTGTCATCGCATTGAATTCACCAGCACCAAGCTCTGCATTACCATCTGAGTTCGCTTCTGCCATTTTGATTGCTTCAGAGCGAATGTCCCATTTCATTAGTGTTGGGAATACCCATGTCACCATTAGGATTGGACCTAGAGAACCAAAGATGTATGTTACAGCGTAACCTACAGCAACGTTAGTTTGCATCAGATGTTTGGCTTCTTCAGACACACCACCCAAACGGGCGATCGCATCGCCTGCAGTACCAATGATCGCAGACTGAGTTAAACCACCGGCAGCTAGGCCCGCAGCAGTACCTCTATCTAAGTCAAACAACCACGCAGCGGCAAGTACACACAATAAGCCTGAAACCGTCATAACAACCGCAGACAACAGAATGTTGATGGTTCTAAAGTTAAGCGCTTTAAAGAATTGTGCGCCGCCTTGATAACCCACAGCATAAATAAAGAGCGCAAAGAAAATACTTTTTACGCCGGGATCAATCTGAACACCAAATTGCCCAATAATTACGCCCATTAATAATGTTCCGGCCACACCGCCTAAAACAAATCGGCCGATAGTAATTTTACCAACCATATAACCCAATGAGAGTGTAATAAATAGTGCGACAAATGGTGCCATGTCAAACAGATTAGAAATAATGTCCATGACAAATTTACTCTTGTTACTAAATATAAGGAGTAAATAATCTAACGAATAACTTAATAATGATATTTGTTGGATTATTCAAAATAAATAAAGCATCTCGTTGCTTCGAACCGAATATTAAGAACAAAAGGTTTTATTATGTAATCCCATTTGATGGATCAAATCATCACTTTAACTGTTCGCATAGTTTTTGAAGTGCAACTTACATCTTAAGTGATTGTTTTAAATATATTTATCTTAAATCGGCAAAAGTAGATGATTTTCGAAATCAATTTCAATTAAGTGTTTCCACTTCAAGAACGACAACCTACCTACCGTTGTTTTACTGGCTTACGGCTCTCAACAAAGAGGCAGTTGGCATAATCACCGAATAAAGTTGGATTTTGATGGGTACGATCCTCTATAAGCGATTATCACAATAAATCGAACTCCGTTATCGTTGCATTCATCAAACAAATAGAGAACAGAACCATGAATACCATGCCGCATGAGCTTGTGTGGGATGAAGTCTACTTCCCACCGCTGTTATTGGTTATCGCACTGGCTTACATACTGACAATGCTAACAGGGTCAATCGCGACACGGTTTGGCCTTCATAAGTACGTCGCCTTTCCTGCAATAGCAGAACTGAGCTTGATCGTGATTTTTACTGGCGCTATCGGCCATTTTATTACCATTTTTTGAGGCACTTACTGTGATCAAACGTTATCTCATCACACTTTTATTATTGGCTGCTGCGGGAACTGTGGTTTATAGCTATTACCAGTCGTACTCAAGTAACCCATGGACCAGAGACGGACAAGTCAGCGCTTATATCGTCTCGATTACACCTCGAGTCACGGGTCAAGTCATTGAAGTGCATGTCGAAGACAACTCGAAGGTAAAAAAAGGCGATCTTCTTTTTGAGATCGATCCGAGTATTTACAAGGCGACCTACAGAAAAGCACTTGCGACTCAAAAACAAGCATTTGCCCTACTCGCCAAAGCCAAAAACGAAGAGCAACGCGCGTTGAATTTAGAGAAAAGAACGCCCGGTGCCGTGCCCGTGCTGACACTAAACAACTTGAACAACGCGGTAGAAACCAGCGCCGCAAATGTCGAACTGGCAAAAGCGAACGTAGAAGAAGCACATCTCAACCTTGAGTACACCAAGGTATATGCGCCTACTAACGGCTATATCACCAATCTGAACCTACGTGTTGGCTCTCAAGTTGTCGCGAATTCACCTGTGGTTGCGCTAATTGATGAAGATAGCTTCTGGATTGAAGGTTATTTCAAAGAGACTGATTTAGTCGGTGTCGATGCTCAGGACACTGCTTATGTGACCTTAATGATGCACAACAATATTCAGCTAGAAGGACATATCAAAAGTATTGGTTTTGGTATCGCGAAGCAAGACGGCAGCACAGGTAATGATTTATTGCCAAACGTGAATCCAAACTTCCAATGGATACGCCTAGCTCAACGCATCCCTATCAAAGTGAAGTTAGACAAAATACCAGAAGACGTACAACTGCGTGTTGGTATGACTGCCTCGATCAAAATAATCAAAAATAGCTAGGTGATTCTTATGTTCACTGCATCGACTAAAGACGCGATTAAAGTCGCACTCTCTATCGTTATCGCAATCTGCCTAGCGTTGTGGTTTGGTTGGGAAAAACCGTATTGGGCTGCGATAGCCGTCGCAGTGATGGCATTGAACGAGAGCTTCGCCCATTCAATAAACAAAGGCCATAACCGGTTAATGGGAACCTTGTTAGGGACCGGTTATGCCTTTTTCCTCATTGCGATGTTTTCACAAGATCGATTTTTGTTTCTAACATTTCTTACCGTGTTCTTAGGCACTTGTATTTTCATGTCTAGTGACGAGAAATACGGCTACATCTTTTCAATAGGATTTACCGTGTGTTCGATTGTTGCTTGTATGGGCGGGTTTGATAACCAAACCACCTTTCACTTTGCTGTACTTAGACTTCAAGAAACACTATTAGGTGTTGTTGTGTTCTCTATTGTGTATCGCATCGTGTGGCCTGTGAATACTGAACTCAACTTTGTACAACGTTTCGAAACCAGTAAACAAGCGTTGTTAGATGCGATGGAAAAAACAGACAACATCGACATTGCCGCACTTGAAAGCAACACCGCGAATATTGATAAGCTGTATCAACTTTTAGATCTGCCACTGACCGGAAGCTACCACCTTAAAGAGAACATCCAAACATGGCGCTTGCGTATCGATGAAATGGCACATATCCAAGATACATTACTCAAACAAAGTAACAGCGAATCAGACTTAGATATCCAATGGGCAGTTCTTACTCACAACTTGAAGACGTTCGATGTATTAACACCAGAACAATCTCTTGTTGAGGGTGAACTCAATGTCATAGGTGATCATAAAGACGTGTCTTGGCATCATGCACATCGCACGTTTGTTGAACATTTGAATGAAGATGGGCGCAAAGTGCTGCAAGGCGTGTCGATGTTTATCACATCGCTGTTGGTTTGGATTTATCTTCCAGTTCCAGGTGGTTTCATATTTCCTATGTTAGCCGGTGTATTCTCTTCTATGGTGCCGACCATGCCACCAAGCGTTATTAAGGACGCTTTTTATGGTGTGTTGGGTACAGGGTCGGTGGTTCTGTTGCAATACATCTTTGTGATGCCATTAATGACAGAACTATGGGAGCTGGGACTATTCTACTTCCTTAACATTATGGTGATATGGAAAGTGTTCGCGACACCTAAGCTCATGGTACACCGAATATTGGGTATTAACTTATTAGTTGTTCTCACATCTGGTGCGCTCAACCTCACACCTGTTTATGGAATTGAAACGCCACTTTTGATGCTCGTAAACATTTTGATTATTCTGATGATAGCGAAGTTGTTTACTGATCTATTTAGAGTGAGGGTAACTGCTTAGAACTAAATGCGCTTAACAACTCACAACAAAACGGTCTGCCAAGTATTTTTACTTCACAGGCCGTTTTTTTATCTATTGAAAATCATTATAAATCAATTGATTAACGCTAATTATTACTAAGTGAGGATAGCGTCCATCAAAAGCGATTAACGCGATCTGCCACCTCCTCTTAAAATCCTCTCATTGATTGACGCAATGCATTTTTAGTCGCGACATTCACACTAACAATCCTAACGGATAAATACATAACAACTGAACACGACGTTCAGTATTACATCGACTGTTTGAGTCTCGAAGGTTTGAGGCTACTCAGCGTGGGAACCGTCATGAGTTTTTTTGAAATACGCACCAGCGCCTGTAAGACCCATACTCTTTCTGTGTTAGCGATCGCCCTATTACTTACCACCCCCAATTTTGCGTCTGCGGCAGAAACCAAGACTTACAGCGAAGTTATGGAAAAAGGTCGAGCACTATTTGACAAATATGGCATCAGTCATGATTTACCAAAGCTAGCAATCAGTTCACTCGTACAGGGCGAACACCTAGTTGAACACGCACATCGAACCATACAAATTGGCGATGAGGTTCGTGACTCAAGCGTCTATCTGATAAAAAACACAGACAGCAAAGGCAACATCGACCTGCGCGTCAAATACAACCCGCAAGAGCTGGATGAAAACGAAAAACTGATCGATGAAATTGAAGAGTTTACGCGCACTGAGTATCGACTAAGAAATTATGCAGAAAGCTTCGATCCATCGTCAGTGAAAGTCAATGAAAAAGACAACGGCGACGTGACCATTAGCTTCAACTATTCGAAATACGGCTTACCACAAGACATCGCCTATTTCCGTTTCTTAAATGTTGATATTGAACTTGTAGGCGGCACACCAAAACGCATGGTAATCACCAACGACAAGCCATTTAATCTTGGTAAGTCAAAAGTCGATACCTATTACCAAGTGATTGATTTCCAAACGTTAGACTCTGGTAAAGTCGTTATTGAACGTAAGACAACTAACATCGAGGGTACGTCTAAAACGAAACCGATGACCATGAGCGCTGTAACTGAACCCGTCGCAATTTATGAAGACGACAACGGCGTTAATGTCCTGCATGAAGAGCGTCTAAAAGAAGTTTCAGATCCTCGTATGCAAGAAGCGAGTGTTAAGTTAGATCGAGTATTCCCTTTAATGGGTGACATGGTGCGTCGTCAAGGTATCGATTTACCCCTTCCATTCGGCGTATCAGTGGCTTATCGCAATCAAGATATGGATATACCCATGACAGATTACGTGATTGGTGGAGTGCGCTTGAATGATTTATTTGACCCGGAAGACAGTGTTGCGACGGTCAAAGCGGAAAGTGTTTCGATACGCGGCGACGTAAACATCTTGCCATTCTGGAATGTATTCGGGTACGTAGGAAAGGTAAACGTTGATGCGAATATTGACGCCTCTTATACCGGCGCCGCAGGTGAATACTTAAAAGACAAGCTCAATAACAAATTGCCAGGGCTAGGTAACGCACTTTGCGAAGGTGTCTCTGCCTTATGTAACAGTGGTCGTTTGAATGTACCACTTCATCTTGAATATGACTTACGCGGCGCGGGCACCACATTATCTGTTGGTTACAAAGAATTCTTTGCCTCAGTGACGGGTACTTACTCCCAAACACGCCTGAAAGGGTTGGATGATTGGGGTGATGGCATTGTGACGATTCAGCCAATGTTGGGCTACCAATTGGTTGATTATCGCGCTCAATTCTTCGTTGGTGCTGAATACCAAGGTTTAGATTCACGTATGCAAGGTACTGTAAAAACCGGAGACATCGAATTTGATTATGACGTTGGCGTCGATATCGACCAGTGGGCATTCCTAACAGGTTTTAACAAGCAGATCGGCAAAAACTACAACATGACCATGTTGTACAACAAAGGCGAAACTCGTTCGGCTGTGACATTGAACCTTGGCTACCGATTCTAGTCACCGAACTTTGATTACCAGCCTAGCCCTTAAACCAGGTTGTTCTTAATAAGAAATTTTGTAGTTCTGTTATCTACGCAGATAGCGATGAAACAGACTACGCCGAATACTATTGTGGAAACTCATTTTATGACTATTGCATACCGTTCAATGATCGCTCTTACTATTACTACTGCCTTAGCAGGTTGCGATACTGATAGTGCCCCTACTGTTCCATTCCCAGACAAGCCCGAACCGTTAGTTCCGGCACCGGCTAAACCGTTTGATGCTCAAATCGGTAACGTAACGATTAAAGCGACGATAGAAGAACTGGTTATAACTTCGAATACCGAAGACGACAAACTGGCTTCTGTTGAATCTTTCAAAGGGATTCAATATGCAGAGGCTCAGCGCTTTAAACCCAGTGAAGTTGTAAACCTTGTTGAAGGTACTTTGGATGCGACTCAGTTCGGTTATGCTTGTCCTCAACTAAAAACGACAACACAAACACAAGATGAGAACTGCCTTAACCTCAATATCTGGCGCCCAGTAGGCGTAGATGCTGACGCAGAACTACCGGTTTATGTATTCATTCACGGTGGTGATTTCGAATACGGTTCTGGTGCAGAGCCGCTCATCCAAGGTGATACCGTGGTTGCTCAAGGAAGCGACGATGGTAAGCCTTTCATCTATGTAAGCTTTAACTACCGTCTTGGTCAGTTAGGTACTCAATGGATTAAAGGCGCGAACAAAGATGGCAATTATGGTCTAGGTGACCAGAAGCGCGCCTTAGAGTGGGTACATAACAATATCGCTGACTTCGGTGGTAATGCTCAAAACGTAACCGTTATGGGTCAAGGCTCAGGTGCTATGTCTATCGGTTTCTTGCAGCAAGATGACGATATCGCAGGTCAATATTTCCAACGTGCAATCATGCAAAGCAACCCTTATGGGTTCGAGTATCCAAGTTATGACGTTGCTAAGAGCCGCAACAATAACTTTGATGCAGACACTTCGGTCGACGAGATCATGGCGTCGCAAGAAACAGCTTTGGATGGTATTGAACAGCTAAAAAATTGGTTGTTAGGTTCTTTGCAAATCCCAATTCTGAGCCCAGCCGCAGATGAGACGCCAATGTCAAACCTGATGCCTTATGCTCCTTACATATTGTGTGAAGAAACTTTCCTTGGTAGCTGTAGAGAATCAGCAAAATCACCAACGCAAGCAGGCTTATCAGTACCAACTGTCCTAGGTGAAAATGCACATGAAGCGAACAGCTTTGGCATGCTATTTAGCGCTACGTTCTTAATCCCGACGGTCATCGAGTTATTAACAAATGATGAACCTGAACTGCTTACTAACGAAGATCCAACAAAGCTAGCTCTAGCTATGGTTAACTGGTTGGAAGATGAAAACAACATCGTTCTTCTGCAACAAAAACTATCTGAGCAAGCAAGTGATGAAGTTTCAGCAAATCTTGTATTGCCAAGCAGTGCGTACAGCGCAGTAACGGGCTTATTTTATGGTGCCAAGCTAGAAGGTGATCTACTTGAAATGACTGGATGCATTGATACCAACGATATTGCGGGTACCGTAGGTTGCTTGGTCGACATTGTTGAGATCACTAGCCACCAGCAAACCCAAGATATTCTGGCTCTAACTGATTTCTACCCTAACTCAGAATCTAGCTTTGGTGGCGCTCTTGACAACATGAAGCAATTTAAAACCTTGCTAAATGACACCTTGTTCAATGGTCCAGCTCGTCACATGGCAGCAAACAGCGGAGTAGAAGCAACGCTATACCACTTTGAGCACAAACCAAGCTTTAACATGTGGAACTATAAAACAGGTCTAAATGAAGAAACGGGCGAATACGACCAACTGCCAATCATTGATCTATTCAAAACGATTGGTTGCATCAGCGGTGCATGTAACGGTTCAGAACTGCCATTTATGTTCAACAAAGCTGTACGTTTTGATGGAAGCGAAGTAAATCCATCAAGCAAAGATAAAGCCCTTATGAACGAAATGTCGCGTCTTTGGTTTAGCGATGAATTGTTCCAGAGCTACCAGTACAGCGATGCTACCGACAATGTGCTTGTCATTGATGGTGCAGGATTCAGCGACAACAGCACTACCTTCGACTGGGACTATGTCACAAACCCAGGTGTTGATCCTAAGCTTCGTGAAGGTCGCTTAACGGGTCTAGCAGAGCAAGGTCTTATGCCTTGGGACTGGTACCTAAACTAAACATATTCAACACCCTTCCTACTTTAACGGCCAGCTCGCTGGCCGTTTCTATATCCAAATTTTATGTTTAAACGCAGGTTAGTTATGACACTTAGCAAACTAAAAACAGCATGCACAATAATGTTGATTGCTTTGGTCACAGGATGTGCCCAACCTTACCCCGATGTTGAACCTGACTTCGAAGCTAACTGGCAAAGCACAGAACATCAAGCCGAAGTCTATTTGATCCCGAGTGCGCCTGAAGCCTTTGCGCGCCGCATTGATCAGGTTCGCCAAGCAAAACACTCGATTGATATGACTTACTTCTCTTGGGAAAACGACACTCTGGGTCTGATGCTGTTAAACGAGCTGAAACACGCCGCTGACCGCGATGTGGCCGTGCGCCTCACACTGGATGACTTGTTGGTATTCAATGACAAATGGCTTGCGGAGTTGGACTCACACGCCAATATTGAGATTCGACTGTTCAACCCTTTTGAGTCACGTAAAGCTGGCTGGATTGGTCGTGCGCTCAACTTCTCTACTCATCAAAAACAGTTAGATAATCGACTGCATGAGAAATACTTTAACGTTGATCACCAATCGATGATCCTCGGTGGGCGCAACATCGGTGATGACTACTTTGGCTACAGCGAAAGTGCCAACTTCTTTGATATGGATGTGCTGTTTAAAGGCGACGTGATTGCTGCTTTCGACCGAAACTACCAAGCGTTGTGGAACAGTGAGCATGTAGTGCCAATTCAAGAACGCATTAAAATCAAAGAGAAAGAGCAATACCAAGCGTTCACCAAAGCGTTGAACAAAGGTGAAAAGAATCAAGCATTGATCACGTCTGAAGTCGAAAGGCAGATAAAGAGCTTAAACCAACCGAAGTTCATTTCAGCCTCTGTCACGCCGGTATTTGACTCACTGGAGAAACTCAATGACAACAAGCCCTACTTTCGCCAACGTATTGAACACTTGATGAAGCAAAAAGTACCGACACCTTCTAAGGTTATTATTTCTACGCCTTATATGGTGCCAAGCGATAACAAGTTTGTATTCGTCGATGCACTTAGAGAGAGCGAAGCCGAAGTCACCTTACTGACGAATTCATCGGCTTCTAATGATTCGGGCTTTGTGCCTGCGTATTACGAAAAACACCGTGAGACTCTACTCGACAAGGGCGTAAGTATCTATGAGTACAAAAGCCAAGCGATCAATGATGATCACTACTTTCATGTTGATACCTACTACCACAACAAGACAGTAATTTTAGATGAGCGTGTCACCTATATTGGCTCTTCTAACTTCGATCCAAGATCAGACTTTCTCAACGTTGAGTTTGGGGTGTTGGTTGACAGTGAAGAGTTTGCGAAGCAAGTGACACACTACTTAACACGTCAGAAAGAGGAGTTGTTCTGGGCTGTGTCGCGAGAACAATCAGGTGACACCATCTGGGCTTCAGAGGAACAAATCCATACTAAGAACCCGAACTACAGTTCATGGAACAAGGTACCTGATTGGTTATTTCGAAAAATGAATGGCGAGTTCGAGCTTTAAGTGTTCAGCTTCGAATCTTAATTTTTAATTTTCTCCAGTCCAAATGTAAAAAAGCCGCGTAATTCGCGGCTTTCTCATGTTTCAAATACACGTATCTGAGCTTATAGACGGTAGGTCATCGCTCTTTGGGCTACGTAGTTCACCATATCAAGCGTTGTGAAGATCGAATTAACATCATTAATGTTGTAATCCACATGTCCACGCTCCACATATTGCTCAGCGTGACGGTAAATATCAACGACACGCTCAGCTACCGCTTCCATAGGATCAATAAAAGTGACTGTTGGAAATGCCGTTTCAAGTTGCTTTCTAACCAAAGGAAGTTCCGTGCATCCCCAAATAACCGTATCAACGCCCTTCTCTACGATGGATTGAATCGCTACAGCAAGCAGTGCGGCATTACGCTCAAACTCGCCCGCTTTGATCCCGTTGGTTTCTCGGATTGCTTGTCCACACTCTGTCATCTCACTGGTTACTTCACCATAGATAGCACTATGCACGTTATGCTCTTGCTCAAAGGAATCTGGCTTAACGAACACCAGATTCGCGTCCGTTAGGTAACGATCATAGATTCCCGAATTGTATGTGCCGTTGGTACATAAAATACCAACAACAGATTCAGAGTTCTGCTCTTTGATTTGATCAACGGTGGTTTGAAGCATGTCGACGATATAAACGTTGGTGTGCTTTTGAACCTCAGGTCTAAAGTAATGAGCGGTGTTACAGGTCATTACGCCAAACTGAACATTGGCATGTTCTAAAATGCACGCTGACTCAATCAGTTCAGGCACAGGATCGGTACCGCCTTCGTTAATCACTTCAGATCGATCGGGGATATCTGAGTTTTTCACCACTATCATGGCCATGTGGTCTTAGTCTTTAAGTGCGCCGTGTTCAATTTCTTTCTTGGCGACGATATCTTGGAACAGAGCATCTGCTTCAGGGCCCATATTACCAAATACACCGAATCGTAGCTTTTTCATTGTTTTTACCTTTGTGTTTGCTAAAGCACAAAGGTTATTACGCTCTTTCGATTTACTTGAATCCTATTAGATGGTTCGCATCCTCGCGAGTGCATAAACAGCGTACAAAAATCAGAATTGAGTACCAAAGGAAAAATGAATACGAAATTCGTCGCCTTCAGGCGCATCTAAGCCGTAAGCAAAATCGAGCTTAACTGGCATTAACTGTGAGTTCCAAATCAAACTCACGCCCGTCCCACGCTTCCAATCCGCTTGTTGATCAAATGCATCACCCACATCAAGAAATGCGCCCAACCAAATTGAACGATAGACTTGATGCTGATATTCGAGCCCAGCAGTTAACATATAACGTGCCCCCGTTAGTTCACCATTCTCGTCTCTAGGGGAGATAGATTCGTAACCATAACCTCGCAGGTTTCCATCGCCACCAGCAAAATACCGCAGTGACGACGGCACATCAGATAATGATTTGGCAATGTTGATGCCTACGTTGGAGCGGAAATGGAGCTTCTGCCTGTCACTAATATCCCATGAAAGGACACTGTTTCCTTCCAACCGCAACAGCCTTGAGTCAGAGAACAGACTAGGGTCAGAATACTCGACAGAATAGATGTGTCGATGATTGAGCTCCAACTGATCATTTTTACGATCAACCTGAGAAAAACTGATGCCAGGTAACAGTAATTGCGATTGCTCTTCCTCAGACGCCTGACGGTACTGTTCGTGCAAGTATTTGACATAAATGGTGCTTTGCCAATCACTGTCTAATTGCCAGTAACGTTCGAACTTAAGATCGTTTGTAAAGCTATTGGTGTCTCGATGATCAATTCGTTTCGATTCAAACTGAATACCAAAGTAATCCGTTGTGACTTTCTCTGTGGGGATTTTGTACCCCAACTGAAGTGATTGCTCCTGTTCAGACAAATATGTCTGTGTTTCAAAGCTGTGGCCTCTCCGGTTATACCAAGGCTTTGACCAACTGAGAGAGGCGCGTAAACCGAGATCTGTAGAATAGCCGCCACCGACCTGCACGATATTTCGAGAACTTGGCTCGGCAATGATTTCAATTGGAACTTCTAGGTTGTCATCAAGTTTGTCAAAGTCACCATGTACGATGACACTTCGAAACCATTGAGTGTCTGACAAATCAGATTGCAGTTCACCTAACTTGATGGTGTCAAAGTCATCACCTTTTTTAAAGGTGGGTATTTTCTCGATACGAGTAGGGTCAACCCCATCATCAGGAATACTTATAGAACCGAACTTGTAGCGTGGACCACTTGCAAAATACAAGTGTATATTCGCGATGTTCTCGCTAGGAATAACTTCAATCTCTGACTCGATAAACCTGCCGTCAAAATAACCTTTCCGCTTTGCTAAAGAGAAAATCGCACGCTTAGTTTGGTCATATTCTTGGTGAGACAAAGTTAAACCTGAGCCTAACTTGCTTTGATTGAGTATATTGATGAACTCCGCATCTAGGCTAGCTTCACCTGTTATTTTTACTATCGATTCTGCGATGCGCATGACAGGACCAGAATCGATGTTAATGATCACTTTATCAGAATCATTGAGGTCGATATCGAGCTGTGGGTGATAATAACCATAAGGGTTGAGTGCATCTTGAATACGTTTAGATAGCTTCGTTTTCGATAGCTGTGATGCAGGAACATCGGCTAAAGGTTCTAAATATAATTCTACATTTTCGGTGAGAGTTTTATTAACCCCTTTAACCTCAAATTCAGCAGCACTAGAAGAGTGTTGGGTAAACAGGAAAAATGAAGTGGCCAGCACTAATTGTTTAATCGAGGTCTTCACGCGGTTACCCAATTGCTCAAAACCCGAACAGGTTATGAGCAAAGCGTTAAATCGCCGAATCTCTTATGGAGGACGCTATCCTTCGAACGGCTTATCGGGTTGTTTAACACTGCAACAGTCGTTTATTAACGACTCAAATCCCAGCCCTACAGACACAAAAAAGGCGCAATTAAGCACCTTTTGAATGTCTATTGTTTGCTGACTCATATAGCTTATTGATTTATATGGCTTGCTGATTTATATGGCTTGCTGACTCAAGATCAGTTGTTGTTCAGCCACACATCTTGGTTTTTTGGAGCTTTCTTCTTCTTTTTCTTCTTGCCAGTACCGGCCGGTGGCGCAACAGGTTTTAGTGCTGCGATCAGTTCAGCTGTCGCTTCTTCATCCACTTCAAAGCCTTCAATTTGCTCACGCTCAAGACGAATCTTGTTCTTCTTCTCGATGATTTTGAAGTGGTGGTAATCTTCGTGATCGATCAGAGATAACGCAAGACCAACTTCACCTGCACGACCACTTCGGCCGATACGGTGCATGTAGTCTGACGGGCTACGCGGTAAGTCAAAGTTGATTACCACTGGAAGCTTCTCAATATCCAGACCACGTGCCGCGATGTCTGTCGCGATCAGAACGTCAATCTCGCCAGATTTGAAATCTTCTAGGATACGAGTACGTGAACCTTGCCCTTTATCGCCGTGGAATACTTCTGCGATGATACCGCGCTTGTAAAGCTTGTCTGCTAGGTGCTCACAGCTGTTCTTCGCATTAACGAAGATCAGAGCTTGGCGCCATTCATGTTGTTGAATTAGGTGTGCGAGTAACGCTGTCTTGCGACCTTTTTCTACTTCGAATACACGTTGAACCAGTGTGCTCGCATTGGCACTTTGAAGTTGAACTTCAATTGGATCGCTTAGAAGTTCGTGAGTCAGCGTTTTAACTTGCTCTGGGAAAGTTGCAGAGAACAACAAGGTTTGTTTTTTGCTCGGCAAGAGCTTCAAGATTGCATCAAGTTCTTCGGTAAAACCTAGGCTTAGCATTCGGTCAGCTTCATCAAGCACTAACGTTTTCACTTTATCTAGTTTGATAGCGTTGCTCGAAATAAGGTCAAGCAGACGACCCGGTGTTGCCACCAATATATCAGTGCCGCCACGTAGCGCCTGCATTTGAGTGTTTACCGATACACCACCAAACACACAAACCGTTTTAATCGCGCCATTGAAATGCACAGCGTAAGATTTAACGCTGTCAGCCACTTGCTTAGCAAGTTCACGAGTAGGAACCAAGATAAGGCCAGAAACAAAGTTACCTTTGCCTGAACGACGGTCCAGAGGGGCATCTTCATGAATCTTTTGTAACAGTGGAAGTGCAAATGCTGCGGTTTTACCTGAACCGGTATTTGCGCCTGCAATTAAATCGCGTCCTGCTAACACACTTGGAATCACTTGCGCTTGGATAGGCGTTGGCTGTTGGTATTCAAGCTCAGATAAACGAGCCATCAAAGGAGAGATTAAGCCAAGATCAGAGAAGTTGGTTGGTGCTGTGGTGTTAGTCATTAATTGCAGGAACTCAAAGCTAAAATAATAGCGCGCTATATTAACGTATTTCAGCAGTATTACGTAACTAAATCGCCCTTTCGCTTCTATTTCACTGATTAATATCCGTCAGACGCGAAGTTATCGATGTGAGAACCTCGATACTCGCCGTACCAACTTCGTCTAAGAGTATTCCAGCTACACAATTGTCGTGGGTTGCAGTTAGTTCAGCCAACCTGCTACCGTTTGTTCCGGTGCATACGAATTCGGCTCGGTTAACCAAACAGCGACTGCGTCTGGTGTAGCGACAAGTGGCTCAAAATTGATATTAAATTGCCATTCAGACTCACCACGCTGATAACCATCGTAAACCACGACAAAATCGTGCTCAAGTTTCTTACCTCTGTTCTCGCCCGCTTTAACGCTGGTGACTTCGTTCATCGCCAGCAAAGCTATATGAGCAACATAATCCCCTTTGCCTTCGTAACTTACGCTGAACGTATCGCCTTTATAGTTGACCGTTAGCTTGGGGTTATTTTGTTGTTTGAGCGAAGGCAACGTTCTGTCTAACCAGTTAAAGTAACCGCGCCACTCTTTTCCATCGACAACAAAGCCCGGCGTGTAAACCCCACTTGTTAAGCCGTAAGCTTTATACAGTCGTTGCTTCTGACTGAACGCCTTGCTCGCGAACTTATCCCCCCAACCGAGGTAGTCCCAATAGTCGACGTGATAAGCGAGAGGAATGACTTGTGTCCACAGTTGTGGGTCATCTTCAAATGTACTTAGATACGCATCAGCGGGAGGACAACTTGAACAACCTTCAGAGGTGAAGAGCTCGATAACCTGTGCGGGCTGGCCTTCATTACTCCAGGTTTGTGCAAGCGACACTGAGGAATAGAAGCCGATCGGTAAGGCAAATAAACAAAGTTTAATCAATGATGAATTGCGTTTGGCGTGTGACATACCGAGATCCTTGTACAAAGCGAATTGAATGGCGCTCAAATACAGACCGTTATGCCTAGGTTTTTCTTTCAGGTGCTTAGTTTACGAAGAGATTGAGTTTATTTCAGATACAAAAACGCCAGCTTTAGAGGCTGGCGTTTTCTTAAAATTCTATATTTACATGTTAACGCTGAGATTAACGGTTAATACCGATATCGCGTTGCATGTGACCAGATAGGTCGCTTGCGTAGTAACTACGTGGAGAGTTGTCTACGAAAAGAATATCGAAAATGTGTGCAATCAATCCTTTGAAGTTAACCGAGTAGGTTTTCTTATCCATAGAGTTAGGAACAGCGATAGTATTCATTTGTACTGCTTGAGCCATGATTGCCTCTCTATAAATTTATTAATGTGTTTCGTTCTGATGACAAGAATAATAGGTGATCTTTTGCAGGTTAAAAAATGACTAAAATTAGATTTTGGAATTAGTTTTTCTAATAAAACAAACCATTAACAATGCCACAAAATAGATATGCAGATTATGTGAGTACAAATTCAATATAGTGTTTAAATCATGCATTTAGTACAAATACCCCGCAAACAACAGTGGCCAATGTCACAGAAAATTTACATAAATTAATTTTCCACTTCATCAGCCACGTGTTCATTATCGACTTTTCGATAAGTTATATTTGTTTTTAATTTACTTGTTCAATGCCTGGCTTCTTCGCATAAACCGACGCTATAACCGCAATCGTCATCGTAGAAACCAATACCGCCAATGACCAGTAAGTTGGGATAGCCCACTCGCTATCAACCAGAAGCATTTTCACACCAATGAACACCATGATGAATGAAAGCGCGGGTTTCAAATAGATGAACTTGTCCATCATACCTTGCAGTACAAAATACAACGAGCGAAGACCAAGTAACGCAAACACGTTAGCCGCAAGTACCAAGAACGGTTCTTGTGTTACCGCAAAGATCGCAGGGATAGAGTCTAATGCAAACATCACGTCCATGACTGCGATCGCACCGATGACCAACATCATTGGAGTGAATGCCCATTTAGCACCCTGTTTAACCATTAATGCAGGGCCATGGAAGTCCTCTGTTACCGGCATCACTTTACGAAGTAGCTTTTCAGGCAGAGTATTCACACTCTCCTCTTCGCCCTTGTCTAATGCCAGCTTAATACCTGTACCAATCAAGAACGCAGCGAACACGTAAAGCACCCAGTGATATTCCGCCAATAGCTGTGCGCCTAGTGCGATCATAATTGCACGAAGCACCAATGCACCAATTACGCCCCAAAGAAGCGCACGAGGTCTTAGATGCTCAGGAACTTGGTATTGAGCAAAGATCATCGCAAAAACAAACAAGTTGTCTACGCTAAGGGATTTTTCTAACAAGTAACCCGTAATGAATGACACGGTTGCTTTTTGCGCTGTGTAGTCACTGTTCGGCGCATAAATGTCCCAAAATAGGTAAATCGAGCCAGCAAACAAAAACGCAAGTACAAACCAGAAAACACTCCAGATTGCCGCTTTCTTGATAGTAACGTTACCGCCACGAGTCTGATAGATATCAATAGAGACGAGAATAACCGTTAGCAGGAAAAAGCCCGCATAAGTCGTCATGATTGGCGATGAAAAAAAGGATTCACTATTTGTAGATAATAGAGATTGAGTTGAGTTCATTATTCCTCCGGGCGGAAGAACTGTACAAAGACCTTCCGCAAACAAAGCATATCAAGCTCCATTACGGATCTTGACTGTGATTGCGTTGGTCTCGTTGAAGTGAAATATGGGATTTCACTTTTACATACCGGATAGACTCTTGGCCTAACGAGATGACGATATGTAAACTTGCGCTAACTACTCCCCAAACGCGTGGATAATAATCCTCTGGTTGTGTTTCGTCTATATAAATTTGCACGGAAAAAGCAAAAAAGGAGCAAACGCTCCTTTCTGATTGATGCCACTTTGTCAAATAGACACGCGAATTGATTCTAAGAATAAATTCGCAAGTCAAACACACTATTGCACTGCGTAATGAAGTTGCAAAAAGAGCAATTTACAGCCCTGCGGCAGGTATTAAATACACTAACGCTGACCAAACTGATACCCAACCGACAACCGCTACCGCATCTAACCAATCTTTCTTATCCATGCATATCTCCACAAGAAGGCGACCTGCAGAGATAAAGCATAAACAATGCCAATTTTATAAATAACCCAAAGTAATAGTGTTAAATATCAGTATCAGCTTTAGTTATCTAAAACACTCCATGCAATTCAACGGTTCATTGAGGTGAAGCGACTCTGGGTGGTCTTGCAGAAACTCGATGAAGCAGTCTGCCATAGAGTCAGTGGTGACCGTGCCATCACCGATCATATCCAACACAGCGTTATAGCCCTCTTTGCCTTTCATTGTATAGGCTGACGACGCGCCCCGGTAAATACGGTTGCGAGAAACAGCTTGCCAACCTGAATCATCAGAGTGAATTTCTAGATGGTGAATCCTGTGTCCTATAGGCGCTTCTTTGTGGTAACAAAACCTCAAATTATGTGTATAAGGAAAGCTACCTGAACCTGTGCCCACGACACCATTATCAATCGCGTTATTGATTGCACCTTCAAGCATGCCAGCGATCGTTTCACCTTTTACTTCATACACACCAATAGGTACGGCAAACGGTAGTAGTTTTCCGGCAATATCGGCAACAGAGACATCGCCGCTGTTCAGTGAATTTCTTACACCACCGGCGTTGTGAATGGCAAAGTCAACCTGATGCCCTTTCTTGTTCATTAGATGGTGAAATGATTGAGCAACCAAGGGGGCTAGTTGACTCGGGCCTTTAGCATCTGGAATACGTACATGGCGAAGTTTAGTGTCTGCATGAGCAATCACTTGTTGCTGAAGCTTTCGAACTCGCGGCTGGTATTTATCCGTCAGAATGCTCTGCAGCTCAGGATCTTTCTTACACACTGCAATATTAGGGTGATTGTTTAAAAACTCACACGCCATATCGTGGGCATCGTCTTGCCCTACTTCACTCAGTTTCGCGTCTATAAAGAGTCGACGTCCTAATAACAGTTCGTTTTTACCATTGAAGTGCGTCACTTTGCCTTGAGAATCGAACTCGATTTCGCAGTGTCCTAAGCTCATGGCGTGGAAACCCGCTTGGACAACATAGGTATCGCCAATTTTCACACCGTATTCATCATCTTTAACTAAGCCGATATCAGAGAAATCACCTTGTAAGCGATGACTATGACCACCAACGATGACACCAATACCTGTTACGTTGGCTGCTAACTCTAAATCAGCCTCGTAACCAAGATGACTAAGTAACACAATCTTGTTGATGCCTGCTTGATGGATTTGCTCAATGGTCGCTTTTGCTGTTTCCAAAGCATTTTCAAACGGTGTATCGATATCTGGGTTAGCGATGCCTGCCATCTTGTCGATGCTTAAGCCGAATATTGCGACCTTCTCGCCATCAAACTCTTTCGTTATAAAAGAAGCACTTCGTGTTTCAGGCCGATAAGGCTTAACAATGTCGTTGTCCGCTAGCGTATGAGTTTTATTGATATCCTCATTCGTTAGATTCCAGTTACCGGCCAACAGCGGGAATTTGATTCTTTTCGCGAAAATCGCAACGGGCTCATTACCCATGTCTAACTCGTGATTACCGAGCGTCATGGCATCTATATTAAGGGCATTCAACAAATCGGCATTGGCTTTTCCCTTGAATAAGGAAAAGTACAACGTGCCTTGGAAGCAGTCACCAGCGTGCAAGAACAAGGTTCCAACCTTCTGACGCTGGGCATCTTGTTCTATTTGTTTGAAGCGTGTTGAAATTCGAGCAAAGCCACCAGCACTGACATAAGGTTCAATGATGTGGTTGTTCATTTTAAGTGATAGCTGTAACGAGGTTGGTTCAAAGTATGAGTGGGTGTCGTTGATGTGTGCCAACACTATTTTTGTCGGCTTATTCTTTTTAGTCATATTTTCTTCTCTCTTTGTCCCTTCATACTAGGTCGAGAATCATGACAGAATCGTGAATTTTATGAAACTGCACTGCAAAAAAATACTCGAGATAGATCAAAAATCTCATTTTGCACCGTATTAATAAACAACGGGTTTTGTGACAGGTGAGCATACCGGATTTGGATTTTTCGATTATGATTAAAGATATCTGTTAGCTTTCAAATAATTAGCAGAGCCTTCCGTTAGGAGTAAGCCTATGCAACTAGAAAGAATCGAGATTTCTGGCTTTCGAGGTATCAAGCGCATGTCACTCGCGTTTGACGAGCTAACCACGCTTATTGGTGAAAATACTTGGGGTAAGTCTTCATTATTGGATGCCCTTTCCGTCATTCTGCCCTCAGACGGTGTGCCATATCACTTTGAAATGACCGATTTTCATGTCGATTACTCTGTTTCACACCCGCAGTCTCAACATCTTCAAATTGTTCTCGCTTTAAAAGCTAACGATAAGAGCGAACTTAACGCAGGTCGTTATCGCAAACTCAAACCTATTTGGGTTCAAGATGAATTTGGCGTATTTCGCATCTACTATCGCATCAGCGCGACGTTAGAACAGTATGAGACAACAACACACTATGCATTTCTTGGTTTGGACGGTAATCCGCTCAAGCTTCATCATTCAGAAAAGCTTGCTCAAGAATTAATGACCTTACATCCCGTTATCCGTTTGCGTGATGCAAGGCACTTTGATCGTCCTTTCAACGGCAAGTCCCTTAACCACAATGCTCACCTGCCGACTAATGTTCACGCAACTAATGCAAATTCAAACGGGAACGGGAACCATCACACGAGCAATGGCACAACAAATGGAAACGGCGCCAATAACGGTAATGGTCGACAAGCAAGAATAGAAAAACGAATAGACAACACCTGCCGCCGTCTTATGGCGATACCCGGACATGTTAATAAAGGTGAAATGCGCAGTAGCCTAGAGTCGATGCAAAGTTTGATTGAGCACTATTTTTCTTTCAAAAGTACTTCTCGTCGTAACCCTAGAAAACAGCGAGACGGATTGCTTTATTCTGCGGGTACCAATGATCAGAGTATTCATCAACTCGTCGAAGAGACCAAGAACAAACAAACTCGCTTATTATTCATGGGGTTACTTAACGCTTATCTACAAGCTAAAGGGCCAAACGACTTAAGGCGATGTGCGCGCCCTCTGTTGATCCTTGAAGATCCAGAAGGTCGATTGCACCCAACACACTTGGCAAGGGCTTGGAGCTTGATGCAGAAATTGCCCATGCAGAAAATCCTGACCACCAACAGTGGCGACCTACTTGCGGCGGTCCCACTTCAATCGATTCGTCGCTTGGTTCGTCAGTCAGACAAAACCATCGCCAATCAACTCAACATGAACCATTTCAGTAAGGATGAACTTCGACGAATTGGTTTTCATATCCGCTTCCACCGCTCTGGGGCACTATTTGCTCGCTGTTGGCTATTAGTAGAAGGTGAAACCGAGGTTTGGTTGTTCAATGAACTTGCCAACCAATGTGGCTATAACCTAGCAGCAGAAGGTGTGCAGATTATTGAGTTCGCCCAATCAGGACTTAAGGCACTGATTAAGGTCGCGCAAGAGTTTGGCATCGATTGGCATGTGGTAACTGACGGCGATGCGGCGGGTAAAAAATACGCAGCAACGGTGCTATCGAAGCTTGGTAATGATCAGGAAAGACATCGACTCACGGAACTGCCAGATAAAGATATCGAGCATTACCTATATATGAATGGATTTGAGAGCTTTTTCCGTGACATGGTTAAGATTCCATACGATCACCCTATCCCTCCAAAGAAAGTGGTTGCCAAGGTATTGAAGAAACATGCAAAACCCGACCTTGCACTCGCCATTGTTTCTCATTGCGAGAATCAAGGACAAGAATGCATTCCGCTTTTATTAAGGTGGACATTAAAACGCGTGATCACCATGGCGAATGGAAATACCTAAACATAATTTGTTTTATAGATGCTATCAGTTGCTCTACTGATGAAATATTTAGCTAGTCGCCTCAACCAAAAAAGGCACACCAAACGGTGTGCCTGTATAAATCGATATACAAATTAATTGGGGGTTATCTTGCAAGAGTTCACAGTGACTAACTAAGGTTAGGTTAACGAATTAAGCCTTTGCCTGTTTAGCGTGTTGTTCAACAACTTCCGAAGATTGAGTCGATTTCTCGTGAAGCCATAGCCCCGTTGCTTTCATCAAGTATCCAAATACACCACCAAGCAGTAAAGATGGCACTACAAGTTGCCAATCACCACCTGCAGCAAACGTCGCACAGCAACCAATGAAGGTGCCTGGGATATAACCTAGCCACGCTTGTTTCGCTTGAATACACATAAAGAATGCCACAATAGCAGTAATCATGTAGCCTAAAATCTCTAACCCTGCGAAGGTTGAGCTTTCGATAATCACCATTGCCCAGAATACGCCAGTCATGTTGGTCAATAAGCTACCTGCTAGTCCTTTAACGCCGCCTGTTGGCGAAGCAAAGTAACTGGTGCAACCTAAGAAACCTGCCCATGACAATAAGCCGAAAGAGATAGCAATCCATCCCCATAGACCTGACAAAATACCTGTTGTTAATGAAATCGCGACTAATGTACTCATACTATTTCTAAAGCCTAATTACGTAATTGAACGCAACCGGATTTAGCCTCACTTAAAATCAAGTAAGCATACTATGGGAAGATAGCCCTTATTTAGCCGATCACGATCACGTTAATAATGTATGCAGATGTGTATTTATCACTAGATAGAGACCGAAATCGCTTATTCAACATATTTGGTTATCAGTATTTTGTCAATTTATCGTTACAGAAACGATGGCTTGCCTTTCATCATGCGCTTACCTTCTCGCTTAATACACTCAGCAAGTGGGTTCTCAGACATATCTGCACGCCAAATAAAGGACAAGGTTCTTTCCATTTCAAGCTCAGGGACATTTAATGTGACCAGTTGACCAGACTCAACAAACTGTTCGACATCGAGATAAGGTAAACACGTTAAATATGGGCCGTTTGCAACCAAACTTCTTAAAACAGGAACGTGTTCATACTCTCGCCAAACATCAAGATCACCAATTAAATGGTGAATAGAGCTATCAAAAACTTTGCGAGTACCCGAACCATGTTCACGTAATACCCATTTTGCTTGTTCTAATTGCGCCAAGCTTACTCGTTCACGCTTCGCAAACGGGTGATGAGCCGATGCAACCACCGTTAAATGGTCCGTACACCACACTTCTTGGTGAACTCGGTTGTCATCACAACGACCTTCGATAACACCCAAGTCATATTGATAATCTAATACGCCATCAATAACCGCATCGGTACTTTGTACGCCGAGCGAGATTCGCATCTCAGGAAAGTCGTTATCAATAATACTGATGAGGTCAGGAACTAGGTGTTCCGCTGGTGTTTGGCTTGCACCGAGTTTGAGCTCTCCACTTAGTAAATGCTGCTCATAAAAACCCATCTCAATTTGCTGCGCATCTTGCAGTAAACGCTTCGCTTTAGGCCTTAGCCACATCCCCCAATGAGTAAGAGCCATTTGCTTGCCCTGCCTTTCAAACAAAGGCCTGCCGAGCATTTTTTCCAACTGTGCAAGAGACATACTTGTCGCCGACTGAGTCAACGCCAATTTGTCTGCTGCCTGACTAACGCTCCCGGAGTCTGCTACTGCATCAAATACCGCGAGTTGCTTTAATGAATAACGCAAAATTCATCCTTAATGCTTTTAATTATTTGTGTCCTGATGCTCGTTTTTTATAAAGCCAATGAGCAATCAATTTCATTCTACGCGTAACCCAATCTATATCAATAAATTTGATGTGGTTTCTAAAAATTATCAATTTTACCTCTACCCATCAACGCCCTAATCTGGAATGGCAGGACACAACGAGCCCTGCAAAACATTACTGATTAACCATTACGGATTAACCAAGTCATTAACACTAGGAATTACACATGACGGATTGTTCAAGGGGGGGATATGGCAACCAGCACTTCTGAAAATCATCAACTGTTCTCACCAACAGAAATGATGGCGGAAGCAGAGAAGTTTGCATTAAGTAAAGCAAATAAAACCAGCAGCATGACATTGAGTTTGGCAATCATGGCTGGCGCATTCATCGGGCTTGCTTTTTTGTTCTACATCACGGTAACCACGGGCAGCGCTGATGCTGGATGGGGATTGAGTCGCTTAGCCGGCGGTCTTGCATTCAGTATGGGTTTGATCTTGATTGTGATTTGCGGTGGTGAGTTATTTACCAGCTCAGTGTTATCCAGCATCTCATGGGCTAACAAGCAAATCACCTTCACTAAGATGCTGTCTATCTGGGGCAAAGTGTATGTCGGCAACTTTATCGGTGCCATGTTCCTATTGGCTTTGGTAAGCGCAGCAGGCTTATATCAACTGGATGGTGGCCAATGGGGCTTAAACGCTCTAAACATTGCTCAACACAAGCTGCACCACAGCCCAGTTCAAGCGTTTGCTTTGGGTGTGCTTTGTAACTTGTTGGTGTGTTTAGCGATTTGGTTAACGTTCAGCTCTGCTAACGCAATGACCAAAGCAATGATGACCGTGTTACCCGTTGCAATGTTCGTAAGCTCAGGCTTTGAACACTGTGTGGCGAATATGTTCATGGTTCCTCTAGGCATCACGATTCAAACATTCGCCCCGGAAAGCTTCTGGATGCAAATCGGTGCAACACCAGCGCAGTACGCAGACTTAAACGTCATGCAATTTGTCACAGCAAACTTAATACCAGTGACAATCGGCAACATCGTAGGTGGTTCAGTATTGGTCGGCTTAGCCAACTGGAGTATCTACCGTCGCCCACAACTTAAAGCAGCAAAAATTACCGCTATTACACAAACAACAGAAATTACGTCAGTTAAGGAAATTACTATGAACACAGCAACTACTATCAAGCAAATCATGAACACTCAACCAATTACATTGAGCGTTGAAATGCCAACATCAGTCGCGATTGATACACTTTTAGACGCGCAACTTGTTAGCGCTCCTGTTTGTGATGTTGAAGGCCGTCTAGTGGGTATCTTCTCTGTTCATGACGTAATGGTTGACCTTTGGTGCCAAGATTACATCCCAACTAAAGGCCAAAAAGTCGTAGACCTAATGAGCCGTGACGTTGTGGCAATCGATGCAAACGACAAGCTAGTAGACGTTGCTGAGTTCCTATGCATCGACAAAGAGCAACTGTACCCGACGACAAGCATGGGCTTCGCAACTCGCTTGACATCTCTTTCTCTAGAAGAGCGTGCAAAAGCGATGAAAGTAAGCCAACCACATATGCTTCCAGTGTTAGAAAATGGCGTGATGGTGGGTGTGTTGACTCGCATTGAAGTGATGCAAGCACTGCGTCCAATCTACGGTGACCGACTAAATGTGGTTCCTCAAGCTGAACTAGAAACAGCTTAACTAATCGTAAGTTGAACTATTAGGGATTAGTAGTTCAATTAGATAACTCAGTCATGGCAACGTTGACTGGCTAGAGGCAAATGGTGGCTTTTAACGTACTAAACGGTTTGACACAAAACAGACCTAAACGCGTTGCCATTTATCTCAATAAAAAAGGCGCAAAGTGAAAACTTTGCGCCTTTCTCTATTTCTAACTGCTGACCTATTTAGTATCGACCAAACTTTTGATATTTCTAAATAATGTTGATACCTGTCAGAGAGCTAGAAAGCTAGATTACTTTTTTACACCTTCAACGTGTAGATCCATATCTACATAGCTT
>NZ_JBFRTQ010000051.1:0-11704 GCF_041474195.1 Vibrio sp. 10N.222.52.C3
AAATATTGATTTTATGAATGTTTACTCATTAAGTCGATTTTTGTTAGAACAGCCTATTCAAAACAATAAGATAGGTAAATCTATGAAAAAACTCGTCAGTTTACTGCTCGCTGCAGTATCGTTAGGGCTTTCTGGTTGTGCAACGGTATTAACAGCAGAACAAAGTGCGCCTCAACTCAATGAAGTTCCACAGGAAAAAGCGTTGACCGTCGCTGTAATCGATAAGAGACCATACGTTCTCGATCATGATAAAGAGCCAAAATTTGAGGGAATTATTCGCAGTTCGTTAGGTATTCCTTATACCTACAACACGGCGACACAGCAGCCAATGTCTCAATTTTTGACTGACAGATTGGTCGCAGGCTTGAAAAAACAGCAAGTAGCTGTTGAGTCGGTTGAGACGACGCCTGAAGAGGATATCACCAAGGTTGCTGAGCAGATGAAAGCATTCGACAACAAATCGATGATGTTTGTCTTGAATGAGTGGAAGTATGACTTCCACGCATTTACGGATAACTCTTGGTACAACGTTAATGTGATTATCTATGATGAAGCTGGTAATAAGCTACTCAGCAAAAATTTCCAAGGCGAGAATGATGTACCTGATGGTGGTGCAATCATCAATGAGATGCAACTGATCTACAAACAGCGTTTTGAAGAGATATTCCGAGATGCTGAAGTGAAAAGTGCCCTGCTAAACTAGTTATTCCCACTTTGATCTCATATTTTGAAAAAGCCACACTCTGTGGCTTTTTGTTTTAATGATGGTTTTTTTTGCATTATTTCTTGCTGGGAAAATGAATTATTGCGAGAAGTAGTTCGATTTGTACGCTTTATGACCGCGCGATCGTTTGCGTCAAAAAATGTGATGAAAGTCTCACTTAACTGTTTATACTTCTTTTCCGGTTTTAAGCCGGTGCTTAGCCAATACAAGCCGTCACATGGATATGTGAATGACCCCACGGACCGGACCAGCTACGTTCCACTGCTTGTATAAGGTGATTTTTTACATGAACAACTCGTTGTTACATTCGCTAACCCTGTTAGCTCCTTCATCGCGTAGCGTTTTGCTTGCGGTTCTTTGTCCTGTTCCTTTGATGTCATTTGCTTGGCTCATGTTCACTCTTTAAGGATTACTAGGACACATTATGAATATTCTATTTGGTTTTGTCGGTGTTCTTGCACTGATTGCTTGCGCGTACCTGTTATCTGAAAGTCGTTCTTCAATTAACTGGAAAACGGTCTCTCGTGCACTATTACTTCAAATCGGTTTTGCAGCCTTAGTCTTGTATTTCCCATGGGGACAATTGGCGCTAACAAGCCTAAGTAATGGTGTTTCTAGCCTGCTTGGTTTTGCAGACGTTGGTATCGCATTCCTTTTCGGTGACCTTGCTACTGAAGGCTTCATTTTCGCGGTTCGCGTGCTTCCAATCATTATCTTCTTCAGTGCTTTGATTTCTGCGCTTTATTACTTAGGCGTTATGCAAAAAGTGATTCAAATCTTGGGCGGAGCGGTGCAAAAACTGCTGGGTACAAGTAAAGCTGAATCTCTGGTTGCTACAGGTAATATCTTCCTTTCTCAGGGTGAGTCTCCTCTTCTTATTCGTCCCTTTTTAAAGTCTATGACTCGTTCGGAACTGTTTGCTGTAATGGCAGGTGGTATGGCGTCGGTAGCGGGTAGTGTACTTGGTGGTTATGCTGGCCTTGGTGTTGAGCTTAAATACCTTATCGCTGCAAGCTTTATGGCGGCTCCGGGTAGCCTGTTAATGGCGAAGATCATTGTTCCTGAGCGCAGCACACCAAGTGATTACGACCATATCGAACTAGATAAAGCTGACCAAAGCAACGTGATTGATGCATTGGCAAGCGGCGCGATGAACGGTATGAAGGTTGCGGTAGCAGTTGGTACTATGTTGGTTGCCTTCGTGAGTGTGATTGCGATGGTCAACACTGGCCTAGAAAGCCTAGGTGAAACGTTCGGTTTTGCGGGTATTACGCTGCAAGCTATCTTCGGTTACCTGTTCTCGCCTCTTGCATGGCTGATCGGTATCCCAAGTGACGAAGTATTGATGGCGGGTTCTTACATCGGTCAGAAGATCGTTATGAACGAGTTTGTTGCTTTCATCGACTTCGTTGAGAACAAAGCTCTGTTATCTGAACACAGCCAAGTGATCGTGACTTTTGCTCTATGTGGCTTTGCTAACATTGGTTCTATCGCGATTCAGTTAGGTTCAATCGGTGTTATGGCACCAGAGCGCCGTGCTGAAGTTGCAAACTTAGGTTTGAAAGCTGTAGCTGCTGGTACGCTAGCAAACCTAATGAGTGCATGCTTAGCGGGTATTTTCATCCTGCTTTAAGCTAGATTCAGTTAAAGCGGACACTTTGCTTACGGAGTTAACGTAAGGAGGGTGTCCGCTTTTTTGTGCCTGTTAATCAGGCGAAATCAGGTTTTGGCCGTCGACTGTGATTTGTCTATCGTGAGTAAAAGCTCACTCGGAAGAGTAATAGAGCCAGTTCCTTTTATCCGATATACTTGAATATCATCAGGTTGCGATTAATAACATTCGGCTTCGATTAAGAAGATCCGGTTCCGACTAAGCATATCCGCTTTCGACTCGGAACAATGGCAACCAAGCTAAATTAATCAAGGGTCTCTCCATGAACATTCGCGTTCTCATCGGTCTTATTGTCACCTTCATTGGCTTGTTTGCGATGGTTTACCTAATTGCTGGCGGCGCTCAGTTTCCTATCTACCAGTGGCCAAAAGAGGCTTATCTCGGTTTGGTGTTCAGCGTCGTGTGGGGGGCAGGTGTCGCAGCGTCTGTAGCGTATTTCTTTTCGGCATTAGTTTTTGTTACTGTCGCCGTGGTTTGTTATGCGATCGGTTATAAAATCGGTGGGCTCTTTTCAAGCAAGTCAGAAGCGTAAAGCTGAAGTTTAAACGTACGCTTTTTGTATTTTCTTTTGGGGTTAACGTTCGCCTTAACCCTCTCTTAACCCCCAGCTCGTTATCTTGTCTCCATTCTTACAGGAGACAAGAAGATGAAATTGAATCTTCCTTTAAAACATTCCCTTATTTCACTTGCTCTAATCGGATTGATGGGTTGCACGACAACCAGTCAGGCCGACTATGTTTCACTCGCTGAGCAAAGCACTAATCAGACACAACAAAGCTTACTCGCAGAGCTGATTCAACAGGCTTCTACTCAACAAGATCTAGACGCAGAGAACGTACAACTTACCGATTTAGTGAATGCACCGGAGCTCGACCTCTATATCGAGCGCGCTCTGCAGAACAGCCCAAGCATCCAACAAAGCATTACAGCACTCAAAATAGCTTATGCGCTGCAAGGTGTAACTTCAGGTGATCGCTTACCAACTGTCGATGCGAGCTTTTCTGGTCAAGCTGACGAAGGCACTGACGGCTCAAGCACGACTGAAACCTACACCACTGATGTCACGGTTGGTTGGGAGCTCGATCTATGGCAGAAGCTTGCAGACACAAACAACGCCGCTTTGAAAGACATTGCGACGTCTCAGGCTAACCTTCAGGGCGCTCAAGATCTTTTGGTCGCGAGTGTGATGAGAGGTTGGCTTGATATCAGTTTGAAGCAACAGCTTGTCGATATCGACTCGCAACGTTTGGTGATTCTAGAAAACAATGAAGAACTTGTTTTAGAACGTTATCGCGCAGGGCTAGGTAGCCTTGAAGATCTAGATAATGCAAAAACGAGCAGCGCATCGACTCAAGCAACCTTAGCTGATTACCGTGAGCAGCTTGCACAAAGCCGACGTGAATTGGTTTTATTAACGGGTCAGTGGAGTGGTGAATCTGATGAGCTATCCCTTGCTGAGCTAGGTTCGTTTCCAACCATCATTAATCCACTAGACAATATGCCGACACAAGATCTAGCAGGTCGACCCGATCTTCAAGCGGCTTTCTTCAATATCGAAGCAGAAACATTGCGTGCTGACGCGGCGTACAAAGCGATGCTGCCGTCGATCAGCTTATCTGCCAGCCTAACCGATATGGCGGATTCTCCGAGCGAAGCGCTGCTTACCGGACCTTTGTGGAGTGCGCTTGGCCAAGTGTCAGCACCACTGTTTCAAGGTGGCAAGCTAAAAGCACAGGCAGAAATTGCTGACCTAACCACAGAAACCAGCTACTGGGCTTACCAAGAGACACTGCTCAATGCGGTGAATGAAGTGGAAAATGCAATGGGGCAAGAGTCCTCATTAACGCTTCAACAGCAACACCTAACGAACGCCTTGGTAAGCGCACAACGCAGCTTCACTAGCTATGAAGAGAAATACCGTCAGGGTTTGGTCGACATTTTTGATCTACTTACTGTTCAGCAGCAAACCTATGACCTTGAAGCGCAGTTAACACAAACCATTTATAACCGTCTCGTAAACCGAATTGATTTAGGCCTAGCTCTGGGCTTGGGAGTATCTTCATGAAACTGAACACCATCACAATTGCAATCACCTTAGTGGCTGGTTCAAGCATTTTTGCTGCCCTTGCTTACAACGATTCACAAGTGGCTCCTGCTCCTCAAAAGACGAATGAACTAACGGTTTCAGAACCTCAAGCTACGCCTATTCAAACCAAGTCTATTGATACGACGACCTTACCTGCTTCACAACAACAGCAAGTGTCTGTGGTACTTGCCACTCTCGGTGACTACCAAGCAGAAGTGGTGGGTTACGGGGAAGCGAAGTCGCGTTACGAATTGATGTTTTCGACGGAAGTTGGTGGCCGAGTAGAAACGATCAGCTCGCAGTTTGAAACTGGGCAAGTGATTGGCCAAGGTGAAGTGATCGCTAATATCGATTCGACCAGTTACCAACAAGCGGTAACCCAAGCGAAGGCAAATGTGGCTCAAGCTCAACTGGATTTGTTGGAAGAGCAGAGACAAGGCGAACAAGCTAAGTCTGAATGGCAACGCTCTGGTTTGTCTGGCGAGCCGGATTCACCTTTAGTATTACGCGAACCACAACTGGCACAAGTAACAGCAGCCTTGGAGAACGCCAAGCTTGAATTGGTGAAGGCTGAGCAAGACCTCGAAAAAACAACCTTGGTTGCCCCTTTTGATTCGTTGGTCGTGAGCCGTGATGTTCAACCGGGAAGCTACGCACAAACGGGCGCTCAGATAGCCACGTTATACAGCGTTGATGAGGTTGAAGTTTCTGTCCCCCTTTCTGAAAGCCAATGGTTGAGCCTACCCAACAGCGATAACACCCAACTGAAAGAGCAGCCGTGGCCAGTGACTCTATCGAGTTCTGACGGTCAATTCCAATGGCAAGGTTATGTCGAGCGTGTTGAGCAGCACTTACAACAAGATACGCGTCAGCGCTCATTGATCGTGAAAGTCGATAACCCTTTGGAGCAAGAGAAAGCTCTTTATCCAGGCACGTTCGTGCAAGCGACGATCTCGGGTAAGCAACTAACTCAATTGTGGGAGCTTCCGGCTTCTGCACTTTCGCAACAAGGTGACCTGTGGTTTGTGGATGACAACGGTCTGCTTTCTAAATCAAACGCGAATGTTGAATTTGAAAAGGGTGGTTTTATTTACATCGATCCTACCAAATTGAACTTGGAAATTGGTGACGGTGTTCAAGTGGTTAAGCGTCCGTTAAGTAGCTTTAAAGCGGGCATGGTCGTTCTGGCTAAGGCGGAGGGGTAGTCATGTCTCATGAGTTGAAACCGAATAACCAAGCGGACAGTAACCAGAAGCCAACTAAACCACACACTGGCGCAATCGCATGGTTCGCGAATAACTCTGTAGCAGCGAATTTGTTGTTAGTGGGCGTGATCATCATAGGCCTGTTATCACTGAACTCATTGCGTAAAGAAGCATTTCCAAGCCTTGAACCCGATGTGGTGACAGTGTCTGTGACCTATGACAGTGGTGACCCTATTCAGGCGGAAGAAGGCCTAGCGATTAAGATTGAAGATGCGTTAGAAACCGTACCGGGCATTAAGCGTATTACGTCAACTTCTGATGCGAATGGTAGCCATGTTTCGATTGAAAAAACGAGCACCTATGATCTTGATACCCTGTTAACTGACGTTAAAACTAAGGTTGATGCGATCAATAACCTGCCTTCTGGCGCTGATAATCCTGTGATTGATAAAGCTCGCATGCAAGATCATGCCTTATGGGTGCAGATCTATGGTGACGCAGACCGAGCAACGCTTCAAAGCTTAGCCGAGCAATTGAAATCAGATCTATTGAGCCAGTCATCAATTCGTGATTTGGAAATCAAGGCTAAGGCTGACCCTATGATCTCAGTTGAGGTTGATGAGAACAAGCTACAGGCATACGGCTTAACTCTGACTGACGTTTCTGAAGCGATCAATGCGGAATCTTCTGCGGCTATCTCGACGAGCCTTCGTAATGGCGAAAAAACGGTTCGTTTGAAGGTTTCTGAACAGGCGTATGAGATCCAAGATTTCAACGCGATTCCGGTGATGACGACGACTGATGGTACGCAAATTACCTTGGGTGACATTGCCAACGTTGAAGACATGTTTGCTGATGATACCTTCATGCTTTCTCGTTATAACCAACAGAATGCGATGGCAATTCAGATCGTGATGGATGAATACGGAGACGTCGTCAGCATTGTTGAACAAGCAGAGAAAGTGGTAGAGCGCTGGGAAAACAGCAACATGCTGCCTAGCGATGTCGAAATCGAAACTTGGTATGATAAAAGTACCATGATCAAAGACCGCTTAAGCCTATTGATGAAGAACGCGCTCACCGGTATTGCTTTGGTGTTCATCGTGTTAGCGGTATTCCTAAACGTGCGTGTCGCTTTCTGGGTCGCCGCTGGCTTACCGTTTGTTTTTTTTGGCACCATGTTCTTCATGACAGATACCTTCATGGGGTTAACCATCAATGAAATGACCACCTTTGGTTTCATTATGGCGCTCGGGATAGTAGTCGATGATGCGGTGGTGGTCGGGGAGAGTATCTATTCCACACGCAAAGAAGAAGGCGATTCGATAGGCAGTACCATTCGAGGTACCATGAAGGTGGCATCACCAACTATATTTGGTGTGTTAACGACAGTTGTTGCCTTCTTAGCGTTAGCGAATGTTGACGGTAAAATGGGGCAAATTTACGCTCAATTCGGCACGGTCGTGACTATCTGTTTGTTGCTGTCTTTGGTTGAGTCTAAGTTCATTCTTCCGTCGCACCTCGCTCATATTAATACTAAGCGCAGTGAGAAGAAGGGAGTGTGGGCTCGCGTTCAACATGCTGCCGATACTGGACTAGGTTGGTTTAATAAGCGTATCTACTGCCCCACAATTGAATGGGCGCTGAAACTGCGTTATGCGGTAGTGATGGTTTTCTTGTCATTGCTTATTTTAGTTGCTGGGTTACCAATGACGGGGGCGGTTCGTGTAGCGTTCTTCCCTGATATGCCGGGTGATACGGTAACTGCGGATATGTCGATGCAAAACGACGCGAGCTTTGGCCAAACACAACAAAACTTATTAGTGCTTGAAGCGGCGGCAACACAAACGGATGAAACACTGAGAGCCAAATACGGTGCTCAAGATGAAGCGTCTAAGCTGTTGAGTCTTCAAGTTATCGCGGATGCCGATGATTCTGGCCAAGTGAAAATTGAATTGGACAGCGACAGTGTCTACACATCGAACGAGTTTGCTGATGCTTGGCAAGAGACTGTGGGCCAGATGGAAGGGGTTAAGAAGCTCAAGATCTTGTCTAAAATGGAGATGGTCGACAACTTCAAAGTAGAGCTGAAAGCATGGAATGAAGAATCAGTGACTGCGGCGGGTAATGAATTCTTAACCAAGCTGCAAGCGATTGAAGGTGTGAGTGGTATTGACCATAACTTGGATCTTGGTGAGCCTCAGTATCGTTTTGAATTAACACAGCAAGGCCGTGCGTTAGGTTTCGATACGGCAAGCCTTTCACAACAAGTATTACAGGCGTTTGGTGGTGATATCGTTCAGCAGTTCCAGCGTGGTAAGGATGAGGTAAAAGTTCGAGTTCGTTACCCTGAATCGGATCGCCAAACCATTGCGGATATCAAGCAAGCGAGCGTGAGAACCAACGACGGTACCGTGGTGCCTTTGAGCACGGTTGCTGAAGTATATTCTGATTACCAAGTATCAGAGATCACACGCATTGATAGCCAACGAGCGGTGTACATCAGTGCAGTATTAGATAAAGACGTGGTTGCACCTGCTGAGCTTGTTCATCAGTTGCAAGACACATTAGTACCCGATTTAGAAGCGCAATACCCGGGATTAACGGTCGACTTTGCTGGCGAAACGGAAGAACAAGAAGAGACGGCTAGTTCAATGATGAGTATGTTCATACTTGCCATGATAGCGATTTATACGCTGCTTGCTATCCCGCTGAAGTCTTACATTCAACCAGTGATCATCATGACAGCGATTCCATTTGGTATTGTTGGGGCAATCTTAGGGCACTGGTGGAATGACTTAACAATCAGTATCCTATCGTTAAACGGTATCCTTGCGTTGAGCGGTGTGGTGGTGAATGACAGCTTGTTGTTGGTTTCTCGTTTCAACGAGCTAATCAAAGAGCAGGGCAAGTCGGTTCACGATGCGATTGTTGAAGCGTGTTCTGGTCGACTAAGAGCGGTATTACTTACATCGGTCACGACGTTTGCAGGTTTGACGCCACTATTAAGTGAAACGTCTTTACAGGCTCAGTTCCTGATCCCTGCGGCAGCGGCGCTAGGCTACGGTATTTTGTTTGCGACGTTTATTACACTGATTCTAACGCCAGCATTGTTAATGATTCAGTGTGAGATTAAGTCTCTGATTCTTAAAGTCACAAATCGAGTCAAAGGCGTTGAACAAACGGCCTAACAATAGCTAAGCTAATGATATCTAGGCTGATAAATGCCGAGCGAGGCTCAGCAACTTCGGTCTAGGTTCATTACCGAACAAGATATTAAAGATCACTACAAAGCTACACTACAACTAACAATAGAGGTCGTCACGATGGCAGAATCCGTCACCAATAAACTCACAGATAAGCTTCAATTGCTTTTGGTTGAAGACGACCTTGATTTAGCCACTGCTGTTATTGATTACCTCGATTTAGAAGATATCCAGTGCGATCATGCAGCGAATGGTTTAGCTGGACTCAACCTCATCGAAACAAACCGATATGACGCGGTAATTCTCGATCTCAACTTACCTAAAATGAACGGCTTGCAGGTGTGTGAGAATCTCAGAACGCAGGGTATTGATACACCCGTTTTGATGCTGACTGCACGTGATACGCTTGATGATAAGCTGACAGGCTTTTCAAAAGGGGCCGATGATTACCTGGTGAAACCTTTTGCAATGGAAGAGTTGATTGTTCGAGTGCAAGTGTTGGCGAAGCGACGCAGTGGTCAGGTTCGCCGCTTGTCGGTAAGCGATTTGGAAATTGACCTAAAACAGCATCAAGCCTATCGCGATAATTCCCCTTTAAAGCTTTCGCCTACCGCACTCAAAATACTGGAAATCTTGATGCGTTCTAGCCCTAATCCTGTTTCTCGTGAGACCATTATGCAGGGCGTGTGGGGCGACGATCAACCAGACAGTAATAGCTTAAAAGTGCATATCTTCAATCTGCGTAAACAAGTCGATGCTGAACAAGACAATAAGCTGCTGCATACCATTGCGGGTAAAGGTTTTGCGATTAAGGAGTTACGACAAGCATGAAGATCAGACCAAGCTTAAGGATCTACGTTTTATTGGCTATTTTAGTCACAGGCGTGACCACGATTCTGGTTCTTTCTGCCTTGAGCGTAAACTACTTTGTCTCGGGGATGGATATCGCTATGCGTGGCTCTATGATTGCCCAAGCGCAACAAGATGCGGTAAAGCCGGGTAAGCCTATGACCAATCAAGAATTTACGGTGGCGACCCAATGGAGCGACTTGCCACAAAGTATTCAGAACAACCTTAACCAGAACGAACTGCAATTCAACCGCATGACCAAAATAATCATTGGCAAATCTATATTCTCACCTCCCGAGAAAGGCTATTTCGCCATGAAGGTGATGAAAGGTAATGAGGTTCGTTATGTTTCTGCGGTGTTTGCTCAAAAACATGACCCTTTCATTAATGATGAAGGGCTTCCGCACTTTATCACGATTCTTTTGACCGCACTGGGTGCGATCGTACTGTTTTTCGTTATCTTGGTTTTGGTGTTACGTAAGGTGGCATCGCCTGTTGAGCAGCTAAAGAACTGGGCCAAATCGCTAGATAAAGATAACCTCAGTGAACCGACACCTGATTTTCACTTCAGTGAACTGAACACCTTGGCTAACATCATTCGTGATAGTTTGAGTTCGGTTCAAAACAGCTTAGAACGAGAGCAGAAATTTTTGGGTTACGCGAGCCACGAATTACGTACTCCTATTGCGGTCACAAGAACAAATAGTGAATTGCTAGAGAAGTTGATTCAAAAGGGAAAGAGCCCAGAAAAGCAGCTTGAAGTCATTGATCGAATCAAGCGCGCGGGTTTCACCATGACAGATCTGACAGAAACCTTGTTGTGGCTTACCCGACAACAAGACAAAGATCTGCCTCTAGAAAACATACATCTCGGTGAACTGCTGCAACAAATAAACCACGATTTAAGCTATCTATTGAATGGCAAAGCCGTGGCTGTGAATCTTGAACGCGACGACACACAATGTCAGTTGCCAGTCGGACTCACTCGCATAGTGCTGACCAATTTGATTCGCAATGCTTTCCAACACACAGGAAGCGGTACCGTGGGCATCGTTCAGGTAGGCTCGAAAGTCACCATTGTTAATCACAACACTGACGGCACGATAGAAGACAATCATTTGGGCTTTGGTCTAGGGTTAGAGCTCACCGAAAAGCTGCTCGCGCAATATCAATGGCAATACCATAACCAAGAGCTGGCTGGTGGTCGTGAAGTGTGGGTGGATTTCTCGTAATGCACTGGCTCGATCGTTGGAAGGTGTATCGCTATCATCGGAAACAAACTAACCGCTCGAATGGCGACAAGGCTAAAGCTTTAGGTTGGACTAGCGAAGAGAGTCAATTGTGTCGCTTTGAAGTAATCGCTCGTGCGGCGGACTTCGAAAAGAAGAGTGTTTTAGATTTGGGTTGCGGCTATGGCGAGCTGTTTGAACTGCTCGACAGCATCTATCGTATTCAATCTTATACCGGCGTTGACCAACACGCAGGCTTTCTTAAGAAGGCGAAGCAAAACTACACAGAAGATCGTTGTCAGTTTTTGGCGGGTGATATGAGCAAAATGAACCTTGAGGCGCACGACATTGTCATCGCTAGTGGTTCACTGAACTACATCTCTCGTGATTCTGATTATCTGACAAACATGATTACTCGCATGTATGAACTGGCGAATCAGACGGTGATTTTTAATCTTCTCAACTCAAGCCAGTATCCTTCGCGTAATACCTTGATGAGTTATCACCCTCAAGGTGTCTATCGTTTCTGTAAAACGCTCTGCGATGATGTCTCTTTAACGGAGGGCTACGCAGAAGGGGATTTTACGATAGTGATGAACAAAGCCGTGTCAGGAGCTTGATGTCGTCTTTGTTTTTATCTTTACGCAGGTTTTGATATTAACAACTTTTGATACGAGTACTGACGTAGTAAACAGCAAAAAGCCGCAGCCTTGAATGAAGTGACCCCGTAAAG
>NZ_JBFRTQ010000052.1:0-41809 GCF_041474195.1 Vibrio sp. 10N.222.52.C3
GTTGGTTAATCAAATGTTAAAGAATATTAATATTAATATTAATGTTAATGCATATCATTGTGAGCAAAGGCATTAGATAACTTCTGGAACTCTTGCTTCCCAAACTAACTACACGACTTTTTCTTATCTAAATTTCTATTTATATCTTTCATAAACAGTAGCTTGCTGTACTTCTCGCAAGATCTTTAAGATACTCACCTTTGATTTATGTTGCATCTGAAACAAAAATCAATACAATGAGCGCATTATTTTGTTGCAGGTGAAACATTATGGCTAATAAAGCGTATCAATGGATGCTCTATCTAACACTTGGCACCAGTGCCTTGTTTGCTCTTTTCTTGGTGGCAAGTGACAACCTTGCGCCGTTCACAACTCAAGCTCAATTGCACATTCCAACCAGCCGTATTGCTGCAGAAGTGTCGGCGCCAGTGGTGGAGTTGGCTGTTAAGAATGGTCAGGATGTAAAAAAAGGGGAACTGCTAGTTCGCTTAGATCCAACTCGTTTTGAATTGGCGTTAACTCAGGCTGAAGCGGCTTTGGTTGAAGCAGAGCAAAGCTATGAAGCAAACAAGCAGCACTTGCATGGCGCGGAAGCGACGTTACGTCAGCGCCAACACGAAGCTCTGAATGCCGAGAGAAAATTGAAGCGTAACCAGCAATTGATTTCGAGAAAACTTGTTAGCCAAGAAACGCTAGACGATAGCCGATCGGACACGATTGTAAGACAGCAAGCCGTCGAAGCTGCGCAAGCCGATATTGAGCAGATAAAAGCTGAGCTTGAGAAAAGCAGCGACAACGGTGCTTTGGCTGTTGCTCGAACTCGCGTTGAACTGGCGCAATTGGATTTGGACAAAACGACAATCGTCGCGCCTGTTGATGGCGTAATCAGCAATCTCAACCTTAACTCAGGAACCTATGTTGGCGCTGGCAGCCCCGTTTTGTTTTTGGTTGATCGCCAGCATGCTTGGATTAACGCAGACTTCAACGAAAAGGGCAGTGCAAATCTGACTGCGGGAACAACCGTTCGTTTGGTGTTTGATGCAATGCCTGGTGAGGTGTTTGAGGGAAATATTCAAGGTCGTGAACTGGCTATCTATGATGCGAGCAGCGACAACAGCGGCCTCGCGAAAGTCGTGAATGATGATCGCTGGATTCGAGACCAACAAAAAGTGCGTACACAAGTAACGTTGCCGTCACTTGATCACTCATTGTTCTCAGGCTCTAAAGTGAGCGTGATGGTGGTGCCTGAAGCGACGTTTTGGGATGTGATCGGAAGTGCATGGATGGAAGTGCTAGCTCGCATTCGTTACCTAGTTTAACTGTGCTCTTCAATCATCGACTAACTGACTACCCACTGACGAAATAACGATTTACGACCTAAGAGGCAGATTATGAATAACGAAGTTCGAGGCCCGATTAACTGGTCTGAAGTAGCTTGGATCAGCGCTATCGTGTCTTTGGGTATGTTGGCTCAACTTTGGCTACAGCTAGGTGTTGCGGCGTACCTCGCTCTTTATCCGGTAATGGCGGCGACCAAGATTAACGACTACTCAGTGAGAGGTATGCTCAAAGCGTTTCTCCCTATCTTGGGTGTCGCTTGTGTGGCTCTGCTTGTCGATCAGTTATTTGCCTCACACCCGGCAGTGGTTTGGGGGATCAGTTTATGGGTATTTGATTTAGCAAGAAGGTGGGCCGACACGCCTGCCAAACTTGGGAAAATCTACATCCCATTGCTCAATTGGTTTTTGGTGATTGTGTTTGCACAACATGGCCCAATGCCGATGACGGACTGGGTTCGCGATATAGCAGTGAGCATGGTGACGACCATGGTTGTGGTGAGATTTGTGATGCTGTTCTTAAAGCCGCCCAAAGCGATGTCGCCGCTGCCAATGCAAAGTGTTCCTGTGACGTACCAGCAGCGAGTGATATATGTGGTCATGCTTGGAGTTGGTTTAGCATTTTTGATGATGGTCGATTTGATTGCCGCGACGTTCTGTATGATGCCTGTGATTATTGCGGCTGCGCAAAGTGAACGCATGAACTATCAAATGGTGGTGAAAAACTGTTTACAAGCCCACGTTGGTGGTTGTGCATTGGCGTTGGTCTTCGTAACCTTGTTAGCGGGGCAACACTCCTATAATTGGGTGTATATCATTGGACTAACAAGCTTGGTGACCATGATAGCAATTTGGATCAGCGGCAGTCGTGGTGGCGTGCGAGGTATGCATACTGAAGCGATGTTAGGAACTATGCTACCATTGCAACTCTATGTTTCAGCAACCGATCTTGGTTTGCAAGATACCTACTTTCGTGCAGAGTTAATGTCCATCGTGTTGGTATTATTAGTGGTCTGCCAAGGAATTATATATGGAAAATCAACCAGCATTATCCATCACCGGAATTGATGCACTCGACAGCAATCCTATGTTCTTAATGGGCTTTGCTTACAAACAGTTTCGAGCTCAAATCACCGCTGAGATGGGCACCACTTCGGGCATTTCTCTAGAGATGTTTGGTGCGCTTCGAGTGTTAGATAAGCATGGCAAAATCACTCAGCAAGAGTTAACCAATTACTTGCTTCGAAATCGCTCTGTGACCAAGCGTTTGGTTGATAACGCGATTAAGCTGAACCTTATTGAGGCCAGCAAGAGTGAAACGAACAAAAAGGTAAAACTTCTTTCTTTAACGGAAGAGGGCAAGAAGCTTGCCGAATATTGTGAGCCTATGGTCGATAGTATCAGCGAGCAGTTTCAGAGTGCGTTGAGTGAAGACGAATCCAAGCAGTTACAGACCTTGTTGGCTAAGCTTGTAAAAACAGACCAATTCGTCGACTGATTATGCGATCGAAGGTGTGGGTCTAATAACAATCGAATAAAGAGTAAGTGACATGACATACAAAATATTAGCGATGCTAATGATTAAGCTGTTGTTTACGTTTCGTGGCAGTAAACCTACGTCTAAAATCCCCGCCTCTGACTTTGATGCCGAACGCTTCGCTGGTACATGGTATTCCGCTTGTTTTATCCCGCATCCATTGCAATCAAAGCTCGGTTCTTTGTCGTTTAGCTTTTTATTTGAATCTGACGGTAATCTTAAGCTGACAACTCGAGGCTATAACGCGAAAAAGAATGAGTGGAAGACCAAAGAACAAGCCGCAACATTTAAGGGCTCTCAAACCGAAGCGTGGTTTTCAGTCGAAGCGAATAGCCCTTATGAGAAGCAGAGAAAGGTAATTTTCTTGAATGAAGATTACACTCAGGCTTTGTTGGTGGGTCCTACCAAAAATACCTTACAGATCTTGTATCGCACTGCAGAGTTCACCAAACAAGACTTAGACTCGCTGATTGAACGGGCGCAGAGCATGGGTTTTAAAACCAGTAAGCTAGTTCGTGTGTCACAACATATCAATGATGTGCCTGAACAATAAAGTAAGTTCGGCTAGTCCTGACTAGGTAGCTCGGCTAATAAGCAAACAACATTGCTAACCCGTTCTAATTCGCTGGCAACACCACTGCCGACGCTTCTTCCTCTGAATCTTCTTTGCCTTCTACTTGGTCAGCAACCCAATCGATTGTCTTGGTTAAATAAAGCTTATTAGTTTCGGTGTCACACCAACTTTTTGATAACCCTCTTCGATTGAATTCACTGCCAATTGCTGCGAGTGTCTGGTTGCTTGAGCGCCCGTAATACAAGGTGTCGCACAGTTGCAGGTCCGACATCGATTGAGGATATGTATTGACCGACGAGGAGTTCATGCTCAGTGCTTTTGATTGGTTATGAGTGCACCCTGTTAGGCTCAGGAAAAAGAAAAGGATTAGCGTGTCTTTCATGGTGTATCAGGTCTATTGCCGATGATTTGCAGACAGTATTGGCGTGTATGATTAAATTATTGTCAATTTTTTGCCAACTAGTTATAGACCAAGACTTTCCTCCCAGTTAGAAAGCGTTATTAAGCCAACGACAAAAACAGTATTAACAAACAAAAGCGCAATTTTGTACAAAAGCTGAAAGAGACAATAGAGTAGACTGATAAGTCGCTCGATAATTAACAGGCTTAGGAATTGTTATGGAGAACAAGAAACGCTCTAAAGAAAAGGCCGAATATAAGATAACCGAAGAGCTCGGCGGCCTTGAAATTCTTAATGCTGAATACGAAAAGCAGAACTTCTCGCGCCACAGCCACGAGGGCTATACGCTGGGAGTCATCGAGCAGGGCGCTCAGCGTTTCTATCGAACGGGCGGACATCATATTGCGCCACAAAATGCGATTATTCTGGTCAATGCCGACGAAGTCCATAGCGGTCACTCTGCCACTGAAGGCGGTTGGGCGTATCGAGCCATGTATCCACTCCCAGAGCAACTTGCTAAGATCACTCAAGAGCTTAACCTACCCAATTACGGCGCGCCTTACTTCCCAAGAGCGGTTGTTGAAGATCCTGAACTCGCTAATCAATTGAGGTTGGTCTTTAACACGATAGATGAATCCGACAATCGCCTGTTAAGAGAGACCTTGATGTATGGGATGTTGGTTAAGCTGATTAGCCGACATGGAAAATCGCCGCTTAACCCCCAACTCGATGGGAAAACTCAGCGCCAACTTGTCTTAGTGAAAGAGTTCTTAGATGACTTTCCACAAGCCGATGTGTCCCTAGAAGAGCTATCTAAGTTAGCGGCATTGAGTCCGTTTCACTTAGTACGTTCTTTTCAAAAAGAGTTTGGTCTTCCGCCACATGCGTATCAGATCCAATCTCGGCTAAGGCTTTCTCGTAAGCTATTGAAGCAAGGGCATACCATTTCAGATACCGCGCAAGAGTGTGGCTTTCACGACCAAAGCCATTTTCATCGACACTTCAAAAAGGCCAATGGCTACACGCCGGGGCAATACATTAAAATGCTCTAAATCGGACACCTTAATTGGTTCGCGAAATCGAGCAAGTTTGTGCAATCGAACCGACTCCACTCTTCTTACATTGAATAGCGAATGTAAAGAGAGAAAAGAATGATATGGACAGTGAAACAATGGATAGACGAACACAGTTATGGAAAGGCGTTTTAGCGGGAATGCCTTTGAGTATTGCGGTAATCCCTTGGGGAATTCTAGCCGGTTCATATGCGATAGATGCCGGATTGAATCAACTTCAAGCGCAAGCGATGTCGGCTATTTTGTTTGCTGGCTCAGCACAACTTGTTGCTGCAGGTATGTTTAAAGCGGGTATTGTTTTAGGCACTATGTTGTTGACCACACTGTTCATCACCTCAAGGCACTTTCTGTATAGCGTATCGATGCGTGACAAAATCAGCCATCTTCCTGCGCGTTGGCGTCTATTACTCGGTTTTTGGCTCACCGACGAGCTGTTCGCGATTTGTAGTGGGCAGTCTCAGAATGAATTTAATCGCTGGTATGCTGCGGGTGTAGGCGGCGGTTTTTATCTCGTTTGGAATATTGCGAGCTTCGTTGGCATTGTCGCGGGAAGCCAAATTCCTTCACTCAATGAAATTGGGCTCGATTTCGTGGTCGCAGCAACCTTTATCGCTTTGGTGTTCCCATTAATCCGAACTCTACCCGTCGTGGTGTGTGTGGTGGTTTCACTGGTCACTTCGGTTGCCATGTCGGTTAACAATATTGAGGGCGGACTAATGATTGCAGCGATTGCAGGTATGTTAGCGGGCTTTTTGAGTGAATCGTTCCAAGAGCGAAACAACGGTAACAAGACAATCGTGGAGGGGAAATAGAGATGATTTGGTTAACGATATTCCTCATGACTGCGATTGTTTTCTTTAGTCGGTATCTGTTTCTTGAGCCTGCAATCCCGCTTCGACTCAATCAAACCGCAAGGCGCCTATTGCGCTATTCAAGCCCAGCGGTGCTGACTGCGATTTGGGGGCCAATTGTATTTGCTCCTGAACAAACATTTTGGCCAAGCCTTGAAAACCCATACTTGATAGGCGCGGTGGTGACTGGCTTATTGATTTGGAAAACAGGCAATGTGCTACTAACGATCGGCGTTAGCATGGCGGTGTTTTTGTTCTATAACCTTGTCGCGGTTGATTACCTTTTCTCGTGAGCTTCAACTTCAATGTCAACTTAGGCTTTGTGTTTCTCCTATTATTTAAGGGCTGTATAAATATGATTACTTGTTATGTTCGATATGTGATTGATCCTAAAAAGGTAAATGAGTTTGAGGCATACGCAAAAATGTGGATTCCTCTGGTCGCTAAATTCGGGGGCCAACACAATGGTTATTTCTTACCGTCGGAAGGGGCGAACAATATTGCCTTGGCGCTGTTTACCTTTGAAAGTTTGGCTGCCTATGAAGAGTATCGGATTAAATCGTTGAACGATGCTGAGTGTATTAAAGCGTTTGAATTTGCAGACGAAGTTGATTGCATCGTGAGTTATGAACGCAGCTTTTTTAGACCTGTTTTAGAGTGATAGACCTTGCAACGTATAGCGTGGTGGCATCTAATGTACTGATTCACTGTTTGTGTGTTTAGGTTTTGGTAAGGAGTTAGTTTGGCTAAGAAATATTATGTGGTTTGGAAAGGTCGCACACCGGGTATTTTTACCACTTGGAACGAGTGTAAATCCCAAGTCGATGGTTTCGCTGGTGCGAGATATAAATCGTTTCCAACACTAGACGAGGCTGAGTCTGCTTTCGGTGGTAAAACGTCGTCTGCGTCAGGTTCTACTGCGACAAAGCCAAGCTCTGCGGGTAAGTCGACGAAAGCTAAGGTGCCGCCTCTTTCGGAGCAGCAAATCACAGATATGCCTTTTGATATCAAGATCTTTACCGATGGTGCGTGTGAACCAAACCCTGGTGAAGCAGGGACGGGGTTAGCGGTATACCAAAACAACCAATTAACCGAATTGTGGTATGGCTTGTATCAACCTGTTGGTACCAATAATACCGCTGAGTTGCATGGCCTTAAACAGGCGTTTTTGCTCGCAAAAGAGAAGTTAAACGCGGGTCTGTCTGTAGCGATCTATTGTGACTCTAAGTACTCGATAGATTGTATTACTAAGTGGGCAACGGGTTGGGAGAAAAAGGGCTGGACTAAGTCGGGCGGCGAGATCAAAAACCTCGATATTATTAAGCCGGCGTATGCGCTCTACCAAGAGCTGGCTTCAAAAATTACCATCTACCATGTGAACGGACACGTTGGTATTGAAGGTAACGAATTGGCCGATAGAATGTCGATTGTGGCTATTTCATCGAAAGAGCAACAACTCGCTCAATATCGTGACATCGACGATATTGAGTCTATTTTGGCACTGCGAGCAGGCTAGTTAGGCTTCTTAATGAAAAGCTACTGAAAGTCACTGAAAGCATAAGTCGCCATCATTAGGCAGTGCTAGACGAGCGTTACATTTCAAATGGATGTAGCGCTCTTTTGTTTTTGTGGTGCTCCGTTTTCTTATGGAACTGGGTTCTCTATCCAACGAGATAATTGCTGAGCTTGTTTGATCGAGTTAAAACTGTCTTTCACTCTCTCACGCGCCTTTAAACCCATCGATGCTTTATCGTTGCTGCTTAGCTGCGCGAAACGCTCAATCGCTTCTCTTAATTCTTCCACGTTTTTTTCGTTAACCACAAAACCTGTCTCTGGTGAGACGATCTCTTTGCATCCCATGATGTTGGTGGTAATGACTGGCGTTCCCACAGCCATCGCTTCTTTTAAAACCAGAGGCCCTGTATCCACACATCCGGTTTCGGAAAAACAGAAGGGCGCGATTAGGCTGTCATAATTCGATAGTTTCTCTTTCACCCATTCATGAGGCTTAGCGCCAAGAAAGGTCACGTTTCGAGTGAGCCCTTGCTCTTTGACCTGTAACTTTAACTGTTGCTCTAAATCGCCAGTACCGACGATATCGAGATGAATATCGAGAGGTTCGGCAATCGGCGCCAATGCATCAATAAGATGGTGGATACCTTTTTGCTCCACTAATCGGCCAAGGAAAACAAAGCGAAGTTGCTTCGTTTCGATTTTTGGGTTGAGTTGGAATTGTTTGGTATTAACTCCGCAATGCAAGAGTTTAATGTTTCCTTTCGCCATGGTGTTGAAGTCAGCAAGCATGTCTTTACACACTGCAACCACAAAATCACTCGATGAAATTTTATGTTCAATGTCATAAGCGAACTCATAAACATCATGACCATGAGCAACGAACGAGCAGGTGATATTCAGCAGTTTTGCCGCGACGATGGCGTGTGCTGTAGTGTGCTGACAAAAATGCGCATGAACGTGTTCGACGTCGCTTTCCGCAAGTTGTAGCGCTAATTTAAAACCATAAGCGAACAGTGACTTTTTGGGCATACTGGTTTGCTTAGAAATAAATGAGACAGCCTTGATGAAACCTATCCAGTTAATGCTGGCGACTTTACCCATCCGAACATTTTTACCTATTTCGACAATGTCGTAGTCGAACTGTTTTTCGCTGTTTTCAATTTTGAACGTCATTACACAAACATCGTGCCCACACGCTTTCACAGAGTCGACTTCTGTTTGAATGAAGGTCTCACTGAGTACTGGGTAGGTTGGCGCCACAAATGCTACTTTCTTCATTCCTTACTCCTCAAATCCATATGACTAAAGCTATCAAGCCAAGGTAATAACCAATAAAGCAAGATACGAACCAAGATCGAATCGTAGCTTTGGAGGGCTTTCTGATTGCTTTTCGAAGGTTACCCCTTAAGAGGTGGCTCGTTTTCTCAAATTGATAATCAAATTGGAGTTGCAGTTTTTTTGAACATCTGTGTTTGGTCGTCATTTTGAGAATGGACGCGTAGGTGACTGATATAGAGGTGATTTTGTAGTAAGACACTCTCGGCATAGAACATGCAACGTCAGCCATATAACGTATAAATCTGAGGGCGTCATTATGGCTAAAGTAAGTGTTGTTATTCCTACCTACAATTGTTTGGATTACCTGCCGAAAGCGATTGGTAGTGTACTAAAGCAGACTCATCAAGATGTTGAGCTGATTGTCATTGACGATAACAGTAACGATGGAACGTCGACGTATCTTGCTTCTATAGACGATGAACGCATTATTACGTTGTCCACATTGGGTGTTGGTGCGCCTCAAGCGAGAAACCTAGGGATTGAAAAGGCGACCGGTGAATACATCGCTTTTTTAGACGCAGACGATTTCTGGTTTCCTGAAAAAATTGAGCGCCAACTCGAATTTCATCAACGTTACCCTGATCTCGCGATGAGCTTTACTAACTACGAGCATCTTACTGAAGATTACCAAGTAATAGTCGACTGCTTTAGTTACTGGTCGCAGTTTCAAGATCAAGATGAGCTGTTCATCAATATCGAGAACCCGTTGGAGTTCATCATAGAAAATAACGTGATTGGAACATCAACGGTCATGGTGAAAGCGGATGTGTTTTCTCAAACAGACAGTTTCAATGCTGACATCAAGTATGGGGAAGATTGGGAACTGTGGCTTCGAATGAGTGAAAACCATCAGATCGGTGTGTTGAACTCGGTGCAGGTTGGCTACTTGATGAGAGCGAGCTCTGTTACCCAAACTGAAAGTCTTAAATTGAGAAATTTGCAGTCTATAGAGACTATTCTTCAACATTACCAAAATGACAGTCAACGATGGAATCTACCCACTTCTAGCTTCAAAATCGCAAAGGCGAGAATACTGGAAGGTTATGCTGACTATTATCGAGGTTTACAACAGAATAGACAGGCTATTGCCTACAGTTTCCGTTCTTTGGTCATGTCACCTCAAAAACGCACATTGCGACACCTAATTGGAGACTGTAAAAGTTTCCTAAAGCCAGCTTGGTAAGGAAAAGGTGACGACTATGGGTTCTTTAAAGCAGTCGGCTTACTACGCCATCGGTATATTAATGATGAAAGGGATTTCATTGGTGATGATCCCGTACATTACGCACAATATGACGTTGGCAGAGTATGGTTCCTTAGAAGCCATTGTCTTGCTGGCAGACATTGGGACGATATTGTTCAGCTTCGGTATTGTCGATGCCATGTATCGTTATGTGGGTGTCGCCGAAGGTGATGAAAAGCAAAAGCTCGTCTCGAACTGCTTCACATTGAGCGTGCTGGTGTGCGTGCTTGGGGGCGCCTTGATTGCCCTCAGTATGCCGTTGTTAATCTTAATGTTGCCAGTTGAATTCCAGCCTTACCAGATACTGCTTCTGCTTATTCCTACCATGCTCGATGGGGCGATTTCTATCCCGCTAACGCTGATGCGTATGAACGCGATGGCGAAACGTTTTTGCATGCTCAATGTGTTGAAAGCCGGTGTTCAAGCCATCATGACTTTTGTTTTGCTTGAGGCTGGATACGGTATAGATGGCGTGTTGATTTCAGCTGCGGTATCCAGTGTGTTGCTAATGGTTTGTTTAGTGCGTTATCAATGGCAAGAGATGGGATCTTTTGGTTGCTTCAAATACTCGGCGAAGATCTTAAAATTCGGACTGCCCGTTCTGGTTGGCGGTGCATCAATGTATATGATCATGGGGCTCGACCGCTGGGTAATGGCAAGCTTCGTCGGTGTCGAAGAACTCGCGATTTATGCGGTTAGCGGAAAGTTCGCGTTGATTCTTGGTCTGTTGTTGCAGCCTTACGCGCTTTGGTGGTTTCCAAACCGTGTGGCGATGCTTCAACAGCCGGGTGGCAGTAAGATGTGTGCCGATAGGGCGTTAGTCGGAGTGAACCTCGCCATTGTTTTAGGTTCGTTGATGATTCTAACGGTACCCGGATTTATTTCTCTCATTTTACCGAGCAGTTATCATTACGCGGGGGCCATTGTTGTTGCGCTGCTTGCGATTAGCGTTATCAAAAATGCAGGTGATTATCTTAACCTTGGTTGTTTCAGTGGCGATTCGAGTCAATCTCAAATGTGGATTCAAGGTGGATGTGCGGTCTTGGCGGCCATTGGTTATTTCACAGTGACGCCTATTTATGGCGTGTGGGGTGTTGTCGCGGTTCTTTGTGCAACTTATGTTGTGCGGCTCATGCTTCTGTATGTTGTAAGCCAAGCGATGGAACAATTACCTTATGAACACAGCAAGTGGGTAACCGCAGTTAGCATCGCATTAGTAGCGATAGCGAGTGATCAACTTCTGGGATTGGTGTTGGTTGATGTCCATGACTTTATTCTTGGATCGGCTGTTGGTGTAATCGCGCTGGTGGCCTTTGTTAAATACTCAGTGATCGTTGTCCCGCAAGCTCTGCTCGACAAGTTGATGCTGGGTAAGCAGTCTCACGCAAATTAAAATAAAACACTGTTCATAATGTGTGAGATTCGATAGTATTTATAAATTCAATGAATGCCATCAATGGAAAGATACATGAACAAGTGGATTGTGCTCTCAGCTCTATTCTCAACCTTATCGTATGCTTCGTCTGAATTGTCTAACCACGACGTACTCACTCAGCACTTTGACGTTCCTGAAGCTATCTCCTTAGAAAATCAAAACAGGGTATGTAATAGCCTTGTTTGTAGTTCGGTGTCTGCGCCAAAATCTGTTCCTGCTGTTGGCGACTTCCCAGAGCGAGAATCAAACCCAACGATAGATACAATTGCGAGCGCTATCTATTTCGTCGGTGAGATTGGTGTCGCCGAAAATCTAGCGACACCCGAGTACGAACAGTTTTTTGAGAACTGATTGAAAATTTACTGTATAGATTTGGTGCTTATTTTTTATGCAGTTACAAAAGATATGAAATGCTGTTATAAACGATAAGACCTTGTTTAAGGATTTTATAATCACGGCATTTGGCAATTAGGAAGCACCAATGGAAATCTGGAAGTTACTGCTGTTTATCCCCGCTTGTTTTGCGCTCAATATGACACCGGCTCCCAATAATTTGTTATCAATGAACAACGCCCGTTGTTACGGATTTCAGGCCGCCTTTGTCGCAGGCCTAGGAAGAATCCTCGCTTTTTCTGGCATGATTGCTTTGGCTGCATCTGGCTTAGCGGTTGTGCTTTATACTTCTGAAACGCTGTTTTTCCTGATCAAACTATTTGGCGCGATGTATCTGTTGTGGATCGCGTTCAACCTATGGCGCTCACAAGCTAGCCCAATAGCGGACATTGAACGTAATAAGAATTGGTTTGGTCTAGTTAAACAAGAGTTCACCCTTGCAGCTGGTAACCCTAAAGCGATACTCATCTTTACCGCATTTCTGCCTCAATTCGTTGATGTTTCAGCCAATGTAAACACACAGTTCTTCATTCTAGGTGGCACATTCCTAGTGTTAGAAATGCTCGCGATATCGATCTACGCGGCATTTGGCTTATACCTCAGAAACTGGTTCTCTAAGCCACAAATGGCAAAACGTTTCAACAAAGCGTGCTCGGTTTTTCTTGCGTTATCTGGCGCAAATTTGTTGGTTATTCGACAGTAAAACATAAGTAACCTAATCTACTCCTCAGGCGTTAGTTAAGTGGCATCTTCGTTAAGGTAGTTCGTAAGCCTTTAGGCTGTTGATATATTATTAATAGCACCTTTGAGTTTGCATGTTTAAACTTGAGGTTCGGTTTAAATGAGGTCTATCTATGAATGTTGTTTGTGCGGAAAAACAAGAACTGGCTGATATCTACCAGCTTGAACATGCTTTGTTTGGCGCTCACGCCTATCCGCTGTTTTTCTTTCGTCAGGCCTTTGATTGCTGGGGAAAAGGTTTATTGGTTGCTAAGCAAGACTCAAAGATTGCTGGCTATGCCTTAACGACAACCACAGACAAGCAGAATGAGTTTTGGGTCCTATCATTGGCTGTAGACCAGAATTATCGTGGCATGGGAGTTGGCCGGAAACTGATGCAACAGGCGGTTGAGCAGTTGCCTCGAGATGCTAGGCTTTTGCTCACTGTAGACCCAAATAACACATCGGCTCGTGCGCTTTATGCATCGATGGGGTTCGTTACCATCAAGCAAGAAGACAACTACTTTGGTGATGATGAGCCGAGGTTAGTGATGAAGCTCATCATCTAGATTGTTGCTAACGGTTTTTAACAAAGGCGCTTAACTAAATCAAAGGCTCACACTTCAAAGACAATCTCGTAGCTCTAGGTTAGCATCACGATACCGTGCATTAACACGACACTAGAGGTCAGCCGAGTCCTCATATCAAAGTAGCCATCAGGACCTTGGCTCTGGTTCTCTTCTCTCATCGTCCTTTCAGCTCGCCAAACCGCAATATAACCAAAGATGAGAATCAGAGTTGTCACTAGCTCTTTTTGTTCGCCAAGCAATACTGCCAGCCAAGCGATGAGCACAATCGCGTTGCTTATTAGCAGTGCTTTGTTACTTGATTGGCTTTCAAAGTTTTCGATGCCATTTGCCCACAAGATCCCTGAAAGAAAACTCAAAATTGCCACGCTGTAGGTGATGAACAGCGTTTCACCGCTTATCCCCATAAATTGGCTGTCGGTGAGCGAAAGGAGAAGACCGAATAAAAACGGAATTAACCCCATGTACCCCAGTTTGGCCATGGTGTTACGGGTTTGAGTTGTTGCCATGTAATCCGCCTTCATAACTGCTGCTCAATCGCGTTTTTGAGCGTGGCACTCACTGGAGATGTGGAGCTAGGGAAGGTGGCGACGACTTTACCTTCTTTACTGATCAAGAATTTGTAAAAGTTCCATTTAGGCGTTACGCCCGCTTGCTGTTGTATCTCTGTAAACACGGGGTTGGCGTTGCTACCAGACAGTGAAGCTCGCGCCATCATTGGGAAGGTCACGCCATAGTCTAGGTAACAAACCTTTGCCGTCTTCTCTTCGCTTCCCTTGTCTTGGCGAAAATCATTACTTGGGAAACCGATTACCGTGAAGCCTTGGTCTTTGTAGGTTTGATGAAGTTGCTCGAGTTGCTCAAACTGCGGAGTGAAGCCACATTGGCTCGCTGTATTTACCACCAATAGAGTTTTGCCTTGAAACTCATCGCACAAGGCGATTTCTTCGGTTGAGTTTAACAAGCGCTGTTTGCCATTAAGTATTTCGGGACAGCTCGCTGCAAAGGAGATGGAACTCGTGAGGCTTGTAATCAGTGCGGTTGAGCAAAGTAGTGAACATTTCATAGGGTTGGCTCATTTTAGTTGGCGTAATGGTTATTACTCTTGAGCACGATGAAATGATCACTTTGCGTATTATTTACTGTCTCATTAACTCGCGCTTTTAGTTGTGCTTTTGCTCTCTGAGATAAGATATGGAGCGACCAAGCGACTGATATTCACTTTTGCACCAAGGCGAGCCGCTAATAGATACATGCCACCAATTTTTCGGTGCAGGAACAGCGCATCGGCGGGCGGCGTATGCCAATACTCTTGTTCCATGCTCAAAATGGTGCCTGCTTCACGAAGCCTTTGTGCCAATCCACTGGCTTTGAAGTCGTACTCTTCGTCAACTAACATCGGCTCACAGGCCATCTTCACTAGATTTAGAATCGCTTGGCGTTGTTCGGGAAGAATTGTCTCGCTAAAGAATCCTATTTGCTCTAAAGCTCGGTTGAGCACTTGCTCATCGTTGTTAATGACAGAGGAAAAGGCCAAGCGATAACCCTCGCTGAAGCGGTCACTGTACTCACGGGTTGCTCCGAAATCTAATAAGCCAATTTGTCGGGTGTTTTCAACATAAAGGTAGTTGGCGAAATTGGGATCGGTTTGCACCATCTTAAAATCGAACAACTCTCTGAACAGAAGCTCCATTAAGCTGTGCATTACAAAGTCACGTGTGCTTTGGTCGTAACTTTCGATTTGCTCTATCGAGACGCCTTCGATGAAGTCCATGGCGAGCACCGATTCTGAAGAGACTTGCGGATGAATCTTAGGTACGACGAAGTGAGAGTATTCTTTCAATGCATCATGGTAACGAGTTGCGTAATCAGCTTCGCGAGCATAGTCTGCTTCATCGTGGAGCTGTTTCTTTGCCTCTTCTAACAAGCCTTTGTAGTCGACCGACTTTGGTATCAAGCCAACAATATTGAGCAGCGTGCCCACGTTATCTACATCACTGTCGATACTTTTTCTAATGCCGGGGTATTGGACTTTGACTGCGAGTTTGTCCCCAGCATCACTATAGGCTTGGTGAACTTGTCCGATAGATGCACTGGCGATCGGTTTAAAATTGAAGGACAGGAATTCGGTTTTCCAATGGTTCCCGAGCGAGCTTTCTAACACTTGATTGAGCTGTTTTGTTGGCAGTGGATCGGCATCGGAGCGCAGGCGAGAGAGAATGTCGGCTAACTCTGGTTCTAAGACATCACCCGCATCCATTGATAGCATCTGTCCTAACTTCATAGCCGCACCGCGCAGGTGTGCGAGTTGATCGGTCAGGCGAGCAATGTTTTGTGGCGTTAACAGTAAGTCTTTTGCTTTGGGCCTGTTGCCTTGTGCAATTTGTTTGGTGCCTTCCGTTAGCACGTTACCCGCGACTCTTGTCGCCAACGAAGCGAACTTACTGAATCTAGAAATTCGATGTGTGGGAAGGTTTCTCTCTTTTGCCGACATAAAGGTTCTCTCTGGGAATCAGGGTTGATACCAATCGTAGTAAATAACTGTTCACCCTAGCTTGTTAAAAATCTCGATAAAGTCGTTAGATTTTTTGATTGTAGAATAACTACTTATCTAAAAAATCCACCTTGTTCTCAAGCTTTTTTCCTGCGCTATTTCTTGACACTTACCTACTGTGATTGGTATGACTACAAAGTTCTATCAATCATTACACAACCGTATGTTTTGTTGTGCTAACTTGTCGCGTGGAACAGTAAACAGAATTAAAAGGACAAAGCATGAAATTTATTTGGTTGAAAGTGGCCGTTACGGTATTGGTGTTCGCAGCCCTATTTGGCATCGTTTACTACAAAGTCGCCAGCGGCATGTCTTAACTCAACACTATTTTGTGCAGCTGTTACCGTTGCAACGTGATTTTCCGGTTAGCCAAAACGAAATCTTATATCGATTTTTGGCAAACCGTAGATAACACCAATCTGCCATTGGCTTAAAAATCGCCCAACGTAACGGGGCATACAGCCAACCCTTTCCTACTAGCTTCCACGCTTGGTAAGTCACGTCTAAACCGAGCAGCAGCTTTCCGTTTTCGTCCAGTGCATGCAAGATTGTATTGGCTGCCTCGGCATCTATTTGCGGGTAGTTTGAAAACGCTTCACTGTAGATATCGACGGTCTGGATCTGATCTTTGGAATCAGACTTAGTCAGTGCTGCCATCTCTTTTGCACATAATGGACAAGTGCCATCATAAAATATCTTCAGTTGTGTCATTGTTTGTTCGCCTGTGGCTTGCTTAAAAGAACCTTCAGTTGACCGTTAAGTCGGCACCCTTAAGTTCAATCGCGTATTATTTTAGAATGTTAAAATGGCTACGCTATTGTACCTTTTAAAGATCACTCTCCTCGAATCAAAGCTCTAAAGATGTCTTACTTTGACACTTTGTTCACCCTTTCAAGTCCTTGATTATTTGGTCAAATCCCTTGTTTATGGACAAATGATAACAAAACGTCCAATAGAGGTGTGCCTTAAATATATAAACATCAACCAAATCAGATAGTTGAAGTTGGCTTGGAATATGCTCTATCGAACCTACGAATTGCTAAAGGATTTCTCCAATTTGGGCGGGCAGAACATCCTGAAAGCATAAGTATGAACAAATGGAGAGAGAACATGAAGGTTATAAATTATTTACTCAGTGTGCTTTTGTTGTTTAGTAGCCCCCAGTTGGCGTGGGCTACGGTTGATGTGATGGAACTTGATGGTAATGCGACCAGTGATAATAGTGGTATTGATTGGGACGATGTAAATGATCCCAACAGCATGGTTGGGATTGCAGAATTTTTCCAAAAAGACCGTAATGGTATCGACCAAATTTTTTGGAAGGGGGGATCAAAAGACGATTCCGACATTACGGATTGGGCGTTCCGTACAGCGTCACCACAACCAAAAGATGACTTTACCAATGCGTATGCTGCTGCCTTTGAAAGCGAAGGCGATTTGCTGATTTACTTTGGTGCAGACCGATATGCCAACAATGGTGATATGTATATTGGTTTCTGGTTCTTACAAGACCAAGTAGGATTACCAGATGGACAAACTAAGGGCGACTTTGTTGGGCAGCATGTCAATGGAGACATTCTTGTCTTGATTTCATTTCCTCAGGCGAGTGGCGGTAATCCCTATATAGAAGTGTTTCAGTGGGATTTAAATAATGGCGATGTCACCGACAATATGACGAGAATTTTCCAAACAGACGGTGACCCTAAATCGAATGATTTCGTGGGTGCAAGATGTGGCAGTGGCGCTGTTGGTGTCGATAAGATATGTGCGATTTCAAATGATGATTCTATCGGGGCAATACCGCTACCGAACGTGCAAGGTTGGGACTACCTAGCTAAAACTGGTGAAACAGCGTCAATTCCGACAGAGAGCTTTGTGGAAGGTCGATTAAACTTGTCAGCTCTGTTGAATGATGAGTTTGGTATTGAGGATATTCCTTGCTTCAGTAGCTTCTTAGTCGAGTCACGAGCTTCACGTTCGATTGATGCATCTTTGGCTGACTTCGTTGTCGGTTCATTCAGTTTATGTAGCATCAGTATAGCGGCGACTTGTAACACAACCAGCTTTACGGTTGATGGCATGTTTAACATCGATTACACCGTGACGGTCACCAACACCGGTCCTGGTTCGTTAGGCACCAATGGTGATTACCAAGTGGCCTTTTTATCTGAGTCACCAATATTAGGTGCGCTTCCTGTCGTGGGTAACGGTGATGAAGTGTGGAGTGTCGGTGAGTCATTCTCATTCATGGGTAATTACTTGTCTGTAAATAATGGTGCCGTTGGTGTGATCGATGGTTCAGTAGATCTTGATGGCCTTATCGTGAATGCTCAAGCTCCTGTGGCTTACAATTGTCCGCCAATCGACTTGAGTCCAATGGTTGAGATTTCTAAGGTATGTAATAGCTTCTTAGAGGTTGATAGTGGTCAAGTTGTGCTTAAGAAAACCTATGATGTTGAAATATGTAATACCGGTGATATCCCATTGGCCATTGAATCGCTGGTGGATTCTAAGGATGACTCTTTGAGCCGTTCTGACTTACCTACCGAAGTCGTCAACAGCAGTTATTACCTCGACTTCGCTTTACCTTGTGATGATCTTGAGGATGTGACCACGTGTGGTGCTGGTAATATATGTAGCGTATTAAGTGCCGATCCTGAGTTGTTTGCTTGTAAAACGGGTGAAGGAGAGTGGATACCGAACTTTGGTGATGCGATTGGTCAAGTGTGTACACAAGTAAGCAAAACTTATGCGCCAAATGTGTTACCAACTGGAGTAGACGGAATGCTATCGAATCAAGTGACAGCAACGTTTGACTCGCTGTTCTTGCAAGAAGCATTTATGGAAACATCGAACATTGCAACCTGTGATGTTTGTCCATTTACTGTTCCTGAGCCATAAGTACTTTCATTAACTGAGTACAACTAAACTCTAAAGCAGCCTAGTTCGTTAGGCTGCTTTTTTTAGTTAGGTAATTAACTAACTAGGCGACTTAAATTACTATCTGATGTTTTTTGATCAGCTTGTACAAGGTTGTCCGAGAAATAGACAACGCTTTAGCAGATTGGGAAATATTGTAATGGTGTTGCTGAATCACTCGACGGACATTTTTTGAAGAAAGTCGAGTGTCACTCTCAGTGGCGAGCGATGCACCTTTCAATTGAATCCCCATGTGATGAGTAGAAAGGGCGCTTGAGTTAGAAAGAACAATCGCTCTTTTTATGCAGTTGAATAACTCCCTGACATTGCCCGGCCAATGGTACTGTTTCATTTGCTCAAGGGTGTCACTAGGCAGTTTGATTTTGGATGCGTAATTGTGTTTTAGTTCAAATCGAATCAAATCTTCAATGTCTTCTTTATGATCATTGAGTGGCACTAGATCCAATGGAAGTACATTGATCCGATGAAAGAGATCCTTTCGAAATTTACCCGCCGCGACGGCTTGTTCTATGTTGACGTTGGTGGCGAAAATTACACGGCAATCTACAGTTAGTTGGTTGTTACTGCCTAATCGCTCTATCAAGTTATTTTCTAGAAAGTGGAGCAGGTAAGTTTGCAGCGACAGTTCCAGGTCGCCGATCTCATCGAGAAATAGTGTGCCACCATTCGCTCTTTCTACATGTCCGACGTAGCGCTTGTTTGCTCCCGTGAACGAGCCCTTTTCAAAGCCAAACAACTCGGAGTGAACCAGTGACTGTGGTATTGCGCCACAATTTACAGCGATAAACGGTTTCTGACAGCGGGCTGAGGCCTCATGTATTAAACGTGCACAGAGGCTTTTTCCTGTACCTGTTTCCCCTTGAATCAGTACTGGGAAATCGTTGTTAGCGATCTTAGTTATTTTCTTTTTAAGTTGTTGGATGGTGCTGGATTTCCCCACCAATTGATATTCATGGCATGAAGCAGGCTTAGGTTTGTTCTGTTTGGTGTCTACCATGCCATACGCATGCCCTAAATTTCGACAAAGCCACTCTGTATCAATTGGTAGGTGGTAATAATCCCAATAGGTTTGCTTAATGAGCGATAAGTTTCGGCTTGGTGGTTGTTTGAAGATAGCGATTGCTTTTAAACTTGGAAAGCGTGCCTTCAACGTTGATATTTGCTCACATTGCTTGTCGATCGAGGATGATGTTAGACAGGAAACGACAATTGGTGCGCAGCAGTGGCTGTGGGAATTGAGCAAGTGAATGGCTTGTTCGGTCGTTTCTGCAATTTGAGCTTTCCAGTTATGGAGGCGCAGTTCTCCCGCCCACTGATTATGGTGCAGGCATGTTGAGTTACATAGCAGAACCACAGAACGAATTTTAGGTTCAGGTGATACTCTCGCTGATGGCATTGTGCTCACTCTTCATGTTTCGACTCCATGATGAAACCTACAGTAAGCCCCCTAAATATCCCATAAGCTTAGAAGAGTTTAATTAATTCGACTACACAAATTTGACGAATTTGAACTAACAAATGGCGTTGTCTTAAGCAGGAAGGCCAATCAGGTGCTTTACTTACTGATATTTGTGCTTATTAATTAAAGGTATTCACGAATATCGTGTTTTTACTGTTTTATTTATTGATGAGCACACAGTAAACTCCGCGCTAATCACTAACGATAAAGAGCTGATATTGATGATAATTAACGTAGCAAAAAAGTTCATTTTAGCAGCGTCTGCGCTAGTTCTAGGTGGTTGTGTCAGCTACAGCGTTACTGAACAAGAAATGACGAACTACCTGCAAGATTCGGTGATGTTAGAACAAGAAGTCGGTGTGCAAAACGTTATGTATGCGCAAGTGGCGGTTGATGACTTAGCGGTGCAAATTGGTCGAGCTGATGCCGAGCGTGTGTCTGTTCTGGCGAATACCAATGCAAAGATTCAAGTGTTTAACATGCCAAACATGGGGCTAGATCTGGATATCGAATTCAGCGCGATTCCCGAATACGACAAAGAGAGTGGTGAGGTCTACTTAAAGTCTCTGCGTCTAGAACGCTTTGAGGAAAAGGGAAAGCAGCTTTCTCCTGAGATAGAGAAGTTACTTAAGCCTGCCGTTTCTATGATTGGCTTTGCTTTGTCTCAGTCACCGGTTTACAAATTGGACAGCAACAAGGTTCAAGAGTCATTGATCAAGTCATCGGAACCTAATCTAGTGATTAAAGACAACAAGTTAGTCATCGAGTTATTTGATTAACCCTTCCCGTTTAGCTGACACTCAGATTTAAAACACAATGGCTGCCGATTTGGTGGCCATTTTTGTTCGTGTTGAATCAGCAAGATTTCTGTTTTGAGGCTGTCCATTAAGCTTGTTTTCTATGGTTCATTTATTGAATTCGCTGGGTATCTCACCTTTACTTTACTCTTGTGAGCAAGTCATCGCTTCAGTCATCAAATCATAAAAAAGAAAAGGTGAACGAACTATGAAGAGTCCAGTAATCGCGGATACCAAGCCAATCAAAGTGGAGCTAACTGAAGGGGAAGAGTATTACTTCTGTACCTGTGGTAAATCGAAAAACCAACCGTTTTGTGACGGTTCTCATGCCGGTACGGGGTTCAAACCGAAAAGCTTTGTCGCCGAAGAGAGCGGAGACGCCAACCTTTGTCGCTGTAAGTATTCCAACAACCTTCCTTTCTGCGATGGCACTCATAAACAGTTCACAGCGGAACAAGTTGGGCAAGAAGGCCCGGAGGTTCACATTCAAGCGGCTGCGCCAGATTTGTCGCCAGCTGCGAGCGCAACCAAAGAAGAACCTACCGTCGAGTTTATTCATCAACTGGCGCGTGATGGTTTATCCAAGGTTGGACATCATGGGCCAATGACCTCCATGGGCGTTCCAAGACATCTATTGCCTCACTGGGACGATATTCAAGTGATGGTCGCGCAAATGGCCACCAAGCCTTTGCTGGAGAATATGCCCGTTGGAACTGAACTGATTATTGGCCCCAAAGCGAAGAAGCCACTCAAATTGGACATCTCTTTGTTTGTGTCTGATATGAGCTTTGGCTCGCTATCTGAAGAAGCAAAAGTCTCATTGGCGAAAGGTGCCGAACTCGCAGGGACGGGTATCTGCTCCGGTGAGGGCGGTATGTTACCCGAAGAGCAAGCGGCGAACTCTCGCTACTTTTATGAATTAGCCAGTGCTCAGTTTGGTTACGATGAAGCTAAGCTCAAAAACGTTCAAGCCTTCCACTTTAAAGGCGGGCAGGGTGCCAAAACCGGAACGGGCGGGCACTTACCGGGCGCGAAGAACATAGGCAAGATCGCGGAGGTGCGTGGCATTGAAGCGGGCACGGCAGCGATTTCTCCACCCACCTTTGTCGACCTTAACACGGTCGAGGATTTTAAAAAGTTCGCCGACCGTGTTCGAGAGGTGACAGGCGGTATCCCGATTGGCTTTAAGTTAAGTGCCAATCACATCGAAGAAGACATTCAGTTCGCGCTTGATGCCAGTGCCGATTACATCATCTTAGATGGGCGTGGTGGCGGTACAGGGGCGGCGCCAGAAATGTTCCGTGACCATATCAGTGTTCCCACTATTCCAGCACTCGCTCGCGCTAGAGCGTATCTCGATAAACAAGGGGTCAGTGACAGAGTCACATTGATCATCACGGGCGGCTTGCGCGTGCCGATGGATTTCGTAAAAGCGATGGCGCTTGGTGCTGATGGTGTCGCTATCTCAAACAGTGCCATGCAGTCGATAGGTTGTGTGGCGGCGAGAATGTGTAACACCAATAATTGCCCTGCTGGTATTGCAACTCAAAAAGCCGATTTACGTCAGCGTTTGAATGTCGAGAAAGCATCGAACCAGCTTAAGAACTTCTTTGAAGCCTCGACAGAATTAATGCAAGTGATGGCGAGGGCATGTGGGCATGATCATTTGAATCAATTTAACCCTCATGATTTGGCAACATGGAATCGCGAAATGGCCGAGCTATCCGGTGTCGCTTACTCTGGTGTCTGTCCATTAAATCACTTTAAGTAAATAATACTTCGATAAAGCACACTCAATGTATTTTGGGTGTGCTGACTTTTTCCTGTGTAATGCCAACCTATGTTAAACCTTTCATAATCAACTGCTTTATAAGTGTTTTTAAACTATTTCCTATATTTTGAAAATATCGCTTTACCTCAAGTTAACTTGAGGTTTTATCATCATCCCCAATCTAAAAACACAATCTATCACCTTGTCGCCTAGTGCAGGTTTTGATGTTATCAAACAGACGTTACGAATCTTCAGTTATGAATTTTGAGCTCCGTAATTGAAGTCATGAGTGCAAAAAGGTGAGAAAAATGAACAAGGATCAACAATGAAAGTATTAGCGATTGGCGCGACCAACAGTACAACATCAATTAATCAACAACTTGCAGCGTACACCGCAGGTTTAGTCGAAGGCGCGCAAGTCGAGGTGCTCGACCTTAATGATTTCGAGATGCCAATTTACAGCGAGAAAAGAGAGCAAGATTCAGGTGTTCATCAACACGCTCAACGCTTTTTTAGCAAGATTGGCGAAGCAGATGCTGTGGTCATCTCTTTTGCAGAGTATAACGGCTCATACACCGCAGCCTTTAAGAATGTGTTTGATTGGACATCACGAATCGACATGAAAGTGTACCAAGGCAAACCTGTTGTGATGCTCTCCACATCACCAGGCCCAGGCGGCGCAAACTCTGTGTTGTCGTCTGCGGTAAATTCGGCACCTTACTTTGATGCAGATGTGAAGGGGTCGATGTCGGTGCCAAGTTTCTACGACAACTTTAATGTAGAAACGGGTGAGATCATCAATGCCGAAATGGCCGAGAGCCTGAAATCGATCATGAGTCAGATTTAGAGAGCGAGAACACCACAATAAAACAAAGCAGCCATGTTCACGATTGCTTTTCATTGCGCCCGTTGTCAAAGTTTAAGGACATTAATTGGTTAAGGTAACAATAGGTCGCTACTCTAAAGTTAAAGTAAGCTTTAAATATTTATGATCTCAAGGATAGTGTCGTAATGAGAAACATCGTATACCTCACCATAGGCCAGTTGGCTGAGCGCAGTGGCGTGGCTCCTTCGGCGTTACGTTTTTACGAAACCAAGGGGTTGATTGCTTCGATTCGTACTAACGGAAATCAGCGCCGTTATCAGTCGGCGATGTTGAGACGAATTGCGTTGATCCAAGTCGCGCAGTCGATAGGCTTCACGCTGGAAGAGATCACCGAAGAATTATCGACACTGCCGATGAACCATACCGCGACTAAGCGAGATTGGGAGCGCGTTGCTAAGAAGTGGCAGGGGCAACTCGACAGTAAAATGGCGCAGATTAAATCGCTACAAGAGAACTTAACCGGCTGTATCGGTTGCGGATGCTTGAGTATGCAAAAGTGCAACTTGCTAAATCCTGATGATATCTTGCATGACCAAGGGCAGGGCGCACAACGAATTGTTGAACAGACTAGCTGAGTTCCCGAAAGGCATGGAACAGCGAACTAAGTTTCAGGTGTTTGCTCAATGGGTTAAGCAACAGTTGTGACCGAATAGCGTGCCTAGACAAACACGAATTATAGGTCTAGTTTAGATGGTTCTTTCAATAAAAGAAGAGGTTAGTTATGTTCAGCCATGTTTTTCTCGGTACCGATGATATTGAACGCGCGAAGGCTTTTTATGACCCAATCATGAAAGTGCTTGGTTATAGCGAAGGCTCTGTTGATCCCAAAGGGCGCTGTGTTTACGTTAGCCAAACGGGTGTGTTGGGCTTAACGAAGCCGATTGATGGTCAGCCTGCGACTCACGGCAACGGCATGACGGTGGGTTTTCTTGCGCCTTCTCCTGAAGTTGTAGATGAGTGGCATCGAGTTGGCGTCGAAAATGGCGGTACCAGCATTGAAAATGGCCCCGGAGCGAGAGGTTCTGACGAGCGTCGCTTGTACATGGCTTATTTGCGAGATCCTGATGGAAACAAGATTTGTGCAACGCACTTTATGCCGTAGTTTACGTTATGCCATCGTTCATTTTATGCCACAGTGGCGTATACTTAGATCATATTGATGGTTCGGAGTTGGCTAAGTTGCGGCTCTGGACTTGTTAGCTTCCCGATAACTCAAAATTTTGCAAAGGACTGGCTAGATGAAACCGAACGAACTGTTTTATGAAAGTTTTGAGCGCTGCCGGATTGACCAAGAATTTCTCGAAACGTTTTTGGCTGATTTTTGCGAGCATAACCCAAGGTTTTCAGAACGTTTTGAAAATATAGGGTTAGAGCAACAAACCAAGATGCTTAAAGCCTCGATCATTCTTATCTATAACTCTGCGGGTCTACCAAGCGTGCGTAACTCAGTAAAGAAATTGGGTAAAAGGCATAAAGACCTAGGGCTGGATATTTCCGAGATTGAGCTCAACGAGTGGTTCAATTCGTTACTCAATACAGTTAAAAAATATGACCCTCACTACGATGAAAGCGTCGAACAAGCTTGGACAGAAACTCTCGAGGCCGGCTTAACTATCATGAAGAAAGAGTGCGTAGTTCCAAACACTGTGAATAACTAGGTCGTTGATGGGTAGTTTTGCTTGTTCGTTAGTTAAAACCGGCATTAACTCTTGAAAGATTGACATTGTCAGGTAAGCCTAACGATATCAGGCTTACCTCTTATTGTTTGACTAGAAATGAGCAGCCCAACCAATCAGGAACCCTTGCGATGCGGTATCGTATTCAAAGGTCCCCTTGTTTTCGTAATCAACCCAGGTCGATTTGTAGGCAACATTTAAGTCAGACCAACTGTTTATCTGGTATCGCACGCCAGTTAACAGAGATGAGGTAAAGTTGGTGTCACTACCAAGCCCTGCATCAATGGTTGCGTGAAACTTCCAATCCTTATTGATCTGCGTTATCCATCTCACACCTATTTGGTACTGTCCATCACGCGGTCACGTTTGGACGCACCTGTCACCTGAATACGAAGCGATGCTCGGTCAAAACGGTTGGGGACTCCAAGAAGTGGTCATGAAAGATCTTGATGATCACGTCGGTGAGATGATGGCGAAGATGGAAGAACTCGGTATTGCTGACAACACCATCATCATTTTCACTGCCGATAACGGCCCAGAGATCATGACTTGGCCAGATGGCGGTATGACACCTTATCACGGTGAGAAAGGCACAACTTGGGAAGGTGGCGTAAGAGCCCCTGCATTGGTTAGCTGGCCGGGTAAAATCCCAGCGGGTACTGTAGGCAATGGCATCTTTGATGGTATGGATTGGTTACCCACTCTTGTCGCTGCGGCTGGTGGTCCAACGGATCTAAAAGAAAAACTGCTGAAAGGTCACGATGGCTTTAAAGCGCACCTTGATGGTTACAACCAAGTGGATATGCTGACCGAGAAAGGCGAGTCAAACCGTAAAGAGATCTACTACTACGAACGAGACAAGCTGCAAGCGGTTCGTGTTGGTGATTGGAAGGCGCATTTCATCGTGCAAAACCACGGTTGGAGTGGCCCTAAAGAAGAGCTAAACGCACCATTGCTGTTTAACTTACGTCGTGACCCATACGAGCGAGCGGCGGAAGAGTCGGGCATGTACCTAAAATGGATGGGACAAAAAATGTGGGCATTTGGCCCGGCTCAAGCGGCGGTACAGCAACACCTAGCGACCTTCAAAGAGTGGCCACCTAAGACGCCAGAAACTCAGCCAGACAATACCGGTGGTGTGGGGAATTAGCGTACACTCACTTCCAGAACCTAAATAAACAAAGCTCAGCCCCTAAGTTTTAGAAACCTAGGGTGTTGGGCTTTTGTTTTGCTAAAAGAAAAAGGCTATCAGAAGAAGTGAACTAGTCCTCAAGAGGAAGCTGATAGCTGTTTTTCAACTCTTTTACTGAGATGTTCGACTGAATCGCACTCACGCCTTTGACTCTTCTGATCGAGCTAATACGCTCAAAGTACTCTTCCAAATCTTTCGCCAACACTTGCACCATGTAATCGGCGCCGCCTGCAATGCAGTGACACATTGGAATCCAATCGGTTACCGCGACAAACTCTTCGAACGGTTCTGTGTTTTCAACTTCATGATTGCCCAAGGTTACAAGTGTAAAACCAGCCACATGAAAGCCTAATTTTTTACGATTCAGCTTAGCGGCGTAACCATCGATATAGCCAGTTTCTTCCATGCGTTTCCAACGACGCCAGCATGGGGTTTCGCTGAGGTTGACCTTCTCTGCGAGCTTACTGTTGCTCATGCGTCCGTCTTGTTGGATATGCTCTAAGATGGCGATATCTGTGTCATCTAACACTTCTTTGGTGGATTCTTTCTGTTTCATGGCTATTTTAGAAAAGTCTTGCTCAAATTTGGATTAATATTAGCCTATATAGCAATTTAATTCCTAGTCGAATCTGTAAACTCTCTCCCTATAAATACTTTACTTATTAGGAGTGAGAGGAAATGAGCTCTCAATTAATGCTGGCGTTCTTGCTATTTTCAACATCAATTGCAATTACCCCTGGGGCTGGCAATATCGCATTACTTGGGATTTCAAGTCGTTATGGATTTGCTGCGACTTTACCTTTTATCTCTGGGAACGCTGTTGGCATCATCATCGTATTGGCGGGTTCTAGTGTCGGTTTGGTGAGCCTATTTACCCTTTACCCAGAGCTATACAGCATTTTGAAATACGCGGGTGCGGCTTATTTGCTGTTCATGGCGTGGTCGATTGCGAACATGCAGATCGAAGAAAGCACCACCGACAATCGTTCAGGTTTCATGTCTGGTGTGCTGGTGCAGGTGTTAAACCCTAAAGGTTGGATAGCGTCATTAACCGTGTTTTCACAGTTCATTACTCCGAATGCCGATTACTTGATTCAAGTCGTGACCATTATCGCGGGCATGGTGATTACTGGTGTGCCGTGCATGTTGGTGTGGGCGTATTGCGGCACCATGCTTAAAAAGTTGCTGCAATCACCAAAACAGATGATGTTTGTGAACCGTTGCTTGGGTGGAAGCTTAGCGATGGTGGTTGCCTTCATGCTTTATCAACCTGCATAAATCACAAAGAAAAAAAACCACTCCTAAATCCATAGGAGTGGCGTCTAAATGTCGACTAAGTCGTTAACAGTAAAGAATTAAGTTAACAAATATTTAAGGAACTTGAGTTAAAAGCTTTAAGCTTTTCAGTGTAAAGGTTAAGCGGTTTCAGCCTCTTTAACTGGAGCTGAGTTACGGATTAGGTGGTCAAATGCACCTAAGCTTGCTTTCGCACCTTCACCCATCGCAATGATGATCTGTTTGTAAGGTACGGTTGTCACGTCACCCGCTGCGAACACACCTTTCATAGATGTTGCGCCATGAGCGTTAATTTCAATTTCACCGCGTGGTGAAAGCTCTACCTTTGAACCCTTCAACCATTCGCTGTTTGGCATCAGGCCGATTTGAACAAAGATACCTGCGAGTTCAATCTGTTTCAGCTCATCGGTGTTGCGGTCTTTGTATTCCAGACCGGTTACACGGTTGCCATCACCAATCACTTGCGTTGTTTGTGCCATCTTGATGATTTCGATGTTTGGTGTTGCGTTCGCTTTGTCGATAAGCACTTGGTCGGCACGCAATGTGTCTGCAAATTCAAGTACGGTTACGTGTTCAACGATACCCGCTAAATCAATTGCCGCTTCGATGCCTGAGTTACCACCACCAATAACCGCTGTTTTCTTACCTTTGAATAAAGGACCGTCACAGTGTGGGCAGTAAGCGACGCCTTTATTGCGGTACTCTTGCTCACCCGGAACGTTCATTTCACGCCAGCGAGCACCGGTACTTGTGATAACCGTGCGAGCTCGTAGTGTTGCGCCGCTCTCTAGCTCAACGTGGATGTAGCCGTCTTCAGTGTCTTCTGCTGCAATGATGTTTGCAGCGCGCTGCTCAGTCATCACTTCAACACCGTACTCTTTTACGTGCTCTTCAAGGCTTGCCACTAATTTAGGGCCAGTTGTCGCTTTTACTGAGATAAAGTTCTCAATCGCCATGGTATCCATCACTTGGCCACCGAACCGGTCAGCAACCACACCAGTGCGAATGCCTTTACGAGCAGCATAGATAGCGGCTGAAGAACCTGCTGGGCCACCGCCGACAACCAATACATCAAACGGTGCTTGTTCGTTTAGGTTAGCTGCTTTCTTTTCTGCAGCGCCTGAATCAACTTTGTTGAGAATTTCAGCCAGTGACATACGTCCTTGACCAAATAGCTCACCGTTAATAAACACGCTTGGCACTGCCATGATGTCGCGAGACTTCACTTCGTCTTGGAATGCTGCGCCGTCGATCATGGTTGTCTTAACCAGAGGGTTAATCGCCGACATCATGTTGAATGCCTGAACCACTTCTGGACAGTTTTGGCACGATAGTGAGATAAAAATCTCTACATTAAGCTCTTGATCGAGTTCTTTAATTTGCTCGATTACGTCCGCTTCAAGCTTGATAGGGTGACCACCACTATGAAGCAGTGCAAGTACCAATGATGTGAACTCGTGGCCCATTGGCAAACCTGCAAAACCGATCGCTGTGCCTTTCTCTTGGTTCACGACCTGCATAATTGGGCGGCGAGTGCTTGCGCTATCATCTCGAACTACTTCAATTTTGTGGGTGAGAGAGGCGATATCATTCGCCAGATCTTGAAGTTTGTTCGCGGTGTCGCTGTCATCCAGGCTAAGGACTAACTGAACATTGGTTTTTAGGTTTTCTAGGTATGCTTTTAGCTGCTGCTTCATTGCTTGATCTAACATAATCGTGCCTGCTCTTAAATTCTGTGTCTTGGTATTGACCAATACCTTCTTGCTGAAAAAGGAAAATAAAAAGGGGGCGCAAGTCGGCAAATATTGTGGTGTTGATGTTTTGAAAGGGTGGCGCGCGACTGCCCTTTAGGAGGGGGGCCGAAGCGCGCCTGTAGAACCGTTTAGCTATTCTTGTTAGCTAGGCTTAGATTAAATCTTGCCTACTAGGTCTAGAGATGGAGCTAGAGTCTCTTCGCCTTCTTTCCATTTAGCTGGGCAAACTTCACCTGGGTTAGCGGCTACGTATTGTGCTGCTTTAACCTTGCGTAGTAGGTCTTCTGCGTCACGGCCGATGCCTTCAGCTGTGATTTCCATTGCTTGGATAACGCCTTCAGGGTCGATTAGGAACGTTGCACGGTCTGCAAGGCCTTGACCTTCACGCATAACGTTGAAGTTATTTGTGATGTTGCCAGTTTGGTCGCCTACCATGAAGTATTCGATAGTGCCGATTTTGTCAGAAGTATCGTGCCATGCTTTGTGAGAGAAGTGAGTGTCAGTTGATACTGAGTAAACTTCTACGCCGCGAGATTGAAGCTCTGCGTATTTGTCTTGTAGGTCAACTAGCTCAGTTGGACATACAAATGTGAAGTCTGCTGGGTAGAAGAAGAATACAGCCCACTTGCCTTTAACGTCTTGCTCAGTGATTTCTACGAATTCGCCGTTTTTGAATGCTGTTGCGTTGAATGGTTTGATTTCTGTGTTGATCATGATTTGACTCTCTTTCTAATTTGTAGTGTTTAACGCTATCCCGCGTCGATGTAGATATATTGCATTGCCACCGAAAATTAGTGAAATCGGACATTTCTATAGATTCAATAGGCGAATCCTATCTTTGAAAGGAAAGGACTATCGGTAAAAGCTATCAACAAAAACTATTAACAAAAGCCATCAAACATCAGCCCCCCCAATTTGAGTAGCTATGCTTTTTAGGTTGCTCTCTATTTAGGTAAGGGGAAGTACGGTTTCTTTACGCGAGTTGAGTTGTTATACCAAATTGTAAATAACAAAAAATTATCATTAATATAATTTATGATAATTTCAGTTAATCGTCGCATCTCCATATACTCTCTCCATCGAAACGAAACACCGAAGCTAATCTTCGGAAAGCACAGAATTAAAAACGAATTTGGAGCAAGTTATGAAAATGAATCACGTAGGCATCATGGTAGGCGACATGGACCAAGCAGTAGAGTTTTACACTAAGGCTCTGGGTCTAAGAATCGTAATGAACAACACTAAGGTTATGGAAGAGCGCGAATCAGCAATCGGCCGTATGTGTATCGCAGTATTTGGTGAAGGCTTCAAAGGCTTCAACATTGCACACCTAGTCACATCAGATGGTATCGGTGTTGAGATGTTCGAAATGGTTGACCGTGAAGATCGTCATAAGGTTGATTTCTCTCGCCTAGGCATCTTCCACTTCTGTCTACAGCTTCCAAAAGAGCAGTTTCATTCAGCGATTAAACGTGTTGAAGAGTTTGGCGGTAAGGTCCGTATGGACATCATGCGTTACCACCCAGAAGACGAACTAAAACAAGCACAAATGGTTTACCTAGAAGACCCGTTTGGCAACCTGTTCGAATTCTACTCGCACACATACGAAGACACTTACGCGACTGACTACGAGTAATAGTGTTATCTACCTGTCATAAGGTAGAAAACCGAAACACCCCCTAAAGAGGATTGGTAGAGATACCAATCCTTTTTTTGTGTCTGCGATATTGAGTGGAAGGTTACGGATAAACCTGGTCAAAGGAGTGCTTTGTGCTCTTCGTTGCACTAAAACAAGCCGACAGTGTTGCTCTATAGTGCAGCACTGGCTAAAGATGAAACTTAACTGATTGATAAGTATGATGTTAAACCATTGGCATATATGTTGCTCTATTGTCTTTATGTAAATTGTATACAATAAAAAATACATAAAGGAAGTCACATGGAACAGAACAGTGAATTGATCTACGGATTAGACGATCGACCATCAGTCAGAGCTGCCAGTTACGCAGCGTTGCAGCATGTATTAGCCAGTTTCGTTGGTATTATCACGCCCACACTCATTATTGGCGGTGTGCTTGGGTTGGGTGAGCACATTCCTTATCTGATCAGCATGGCACTCATGGTGTCTGGGGTCGGTACCTTCATTCAAGCGAGAAAAATAGGGCCAGTTGGCGCAGGGATGATCTGTGTCCAAGGAACCAGCTTTGCGTTCTTGGGATCTGTATTAGGTGCGGGCTTCCTTGTTAAAGCGAATGGCGGTGGGCCGGATGAAATGCTCGCCACCATTTTTGGCGTTTGTTTCTTCGGTGCGTTTGTAGAAATTGTCCTATCGCGTTTTATCGAAAAGTTGAAAGTGGTGATCACCCCAGTTGTAACCGGAATCGTTATCACCACAATTGGCATCTCTTTGATTAAAGTTGGCGTCACAGATATTGCTGGTGGCGTTGGTGCCGAAGATTTTGGCTCTGGAAGCAATCTGATGTTGGGTGCCATCGTCCTCGGAACCATAGTCGTGCTTAACCTGAGTAACAATAATATGGTTAGGCTGTCGTCGATTTTAGTTGGGTTGGTAGTTGGCTGGGGCGTTGCCATTTTGATGGGTAAAGCGTCTATGGTTTCTTTTGCTTCTCAACCGCTATTGAGTATTCCTGTCCCATTTAAATATGGCTTCGCTTTTGATTGGCAAGCCTTCCTGCCTATCGCTTTTATTTACTTGATTACCGTTATTGAAACGACGGGCGACCTTACCGCCAACAGTATGTTCTCAGGGCAGCCAGTTAAGGGGCCGAAATACATCAATCGACTCAAGGCTGGCGTGCTAGGTGACGGTGTGAACTCGCTTATCGCAGCAGTATTCAATACTTTTCCAAATACGACCTTCAGCCAGAACAATGGTGTGATTCATTTTACGGGGATCGCGAGTCGCTACATCGGCTACTTCATTGCCGCGATTCTTTTTCTGTTAGGGTTATTTCCCATCTTAGGTGCGGTTTTAATGACGATTCCAAAGCCAGTATTGGGCGGGGCGACATTAGTGATGTTCGGTACGGTTGCTGCGGCGGGCATCAAAATCATCGCCAATGAAAAACTGGATCGCCGCAGAATTATGACGATTGCCATCTCATTAGGTTTAGGGCTTGGGGTGATGCTAGTGCCGGATTTATTGAAAGAAGCGCCCAAGCTAGTGCAAAGCATATTTGGCTCACCTGTAACCATGTCTGGTATTGCCGCGCTTGTGACTACCGGGTTGATGTCTTTGGTGCCTGAAACAAAAGCCAAGCAGATTTCGAACGTCGTACAGACCAGTAAAGCGTAACTTATACAGCCGAGAAGAAGCGTAGGTGACTGATTACGGACAATTGCGTTATCTACCTACCATAGGCAGAAAAACGAAACATCCCATAGAGAGGATTGGTAGAGATACCAATCCTTTTTTGTATTTGGATGTTTGGCTGAGTGACTTATCTACATGAAGTGATTAAGAAATATACAGATTTAAGACGTTGTTAAAGTTGACGTTTTGAAGATAAAACCTTTCATGAATATGACTGAAGCGAGCGTGCTTCATGAAAACATTGCGGAATCACACTAGTGATAGCCTTCGCTGAGAACTCATAATACTCAGTTCAATACTGCTGAACCGCACTACAATGAAAATAGATAAACATTACATGAAGAAGATCTACTGAAATAGCATGAAAAAACTAAACCTTATCTTTGCCGCTTTTCTTATTACTTTGCTTGCCGGATGCTCGTCACATGCGGCCGTCGATACTTCAAAAACAAAGGGCTATGCCAATTCACATGCGCTTGTGGGAGTGGCTTCTTGGTATGGCGATAAGTTCCATGGAAGGCTCACAGCAAGCGGTGAGACGTATAATATGAATGCGAATACTGCGGCTCATAAAACCTTGCCATTCGGCACTATCGTGAGGGTGACCAATACAACTAATAACAAGTCTGTTGATGTGAAAATTAATGATCGAGGCCCTTATGTAAAAGGCCGAGTGATTGACCTTTCCCACAAAGCATTTTCTCAAATTGGTGACGTTAAGAAAGGCGTAGTAAAAGTCAAAATTGAGATCATTGATGACAGTAACACCTTTCGATACAAGCACTAGAATCCCCTCATAACCTTCCCTTGGTTGACATCTACGATCCCTTACCAGCAACGGGAAGGGGAGGAAAAAAACCTCGATCTCGATGATTGAATAGCATATTTATGCTTACTCGATAAGGCTGCTTTTGCAGCCTTTTTTGTGCCTTTCGATAATCCATTTTTAATAAGATTATCTTATTTTCAGTATGTGGGTTGATGATGTTATGTGGTCAATAAATCAGTGTCTTAGCTTTCTTATCATTAGGGTTCATTGAAATTCATTGTGAAATAATGAAAAGCTAACCTAATCCAAGTTGAGCTTTGGTGTGATTAACAGTGAAAGCCTAAGGGCAATTACATTTAGTTACTTACTGAAGTAAAACTGAAATATTAGTTACACGGTTCTGAAATTTTTGGTGTTTAGCTTATGGGCTTCTATATCGCATTTAAATAAGGAAATACCCGTGAAGCTAACCCCTGTCGTGGCAGCCGTAATTATGTCTTTCAGTTCAGCAAGTTTTGCTTTTAGCTTGCAACAATCTGCCAATGAAAACAGTGAAGATCTCGTATGGACAGGGCACCTAAGCCCAGACAGCGACACGGTAATGTCTGCGATGCTCGCGGCTCCTATTTATGGTGGTACGGCGACAGTGCCTGAGCCGATTAATCCTGAATCGACGTTTATCTTGAACTACTGTAATGCAGAATCTCCACGTGTAGAGACAGATTACTCTTCATACCGAGTGGGGCTGGTTGACTTCAACCAAGTGACTCAATTAGCACCAACTATTGATCAAGCATCCATTGTGGCAGTGGTCGATCATCATGCGATTGGTGGCTCTCCAATTAACACCCCGCAGATTGTCGAGATGGATATCCGAGGTTGGGGTTCAGCTGCAACTATACTGGCTGACAATGCTGAAAAGCTCGATGTGACATTACCTAAACACCTCGCTTGTGTTGGCTTGGGTGCGATTCTTTCTGACACAGTGGTATTCCAATCAACAACTACAACAGATCATGATCGTGAATACGCAGAGAAGCTGGCGAAGGTTGCAGGCATTTCAGATATCGAAGACTTCGGTCAACAGATGTTGGTTGCTAAGTCAGATCTTAGCCACCTTTCATCTGAAACCATTCTGACGCTGGATTACAAAAACTTTAAGTACGGTGGCAAACAGGTGGGTATCGGTGTTGCTGAAACACTAATGGCTCAACAACTGATTGACCGTAAAGACGATCTTCTAGCAGCTATGAAAGCCTACAAAGAAGAGAACGGGCTAGACTATCTGTTCTTCTCTATCACAGACACCAAGAACAAAGAAGCAAACTTATTGTGGGTGGATGAAAGCGACTATCAAGTCATCAAATCGGCTTTCAACGCTGAACCAACAAGTGACATGCTGACTTTGGAAGGTGTCACTTCACGTAAGCGCCAGATTGGCCCTGCGGTTCAAAAGGCAATTGAGAGCTTGTAAGTAGAAAGAGAGTTTGGAGGGGATTGGTAGAAATACCAATCCCTTTTTTAATTATTGGGCGTCTAAATGGGATTTGGACAGAAATGGTTTAGATCAAACGCACTAAACCATTAAATGAAGATTAGAAAAAGTATCCTGAACTGAAGCCTTAGACACTAATTATGTGTGATTTTAGGTAAGGGCGGATTCTTTCAAATAAGTCTTCATCGCTAACTTCATGCAAGGACAGTGCTAAAAAGTGGACCTTACCCTCTATCAATTGGTAAACCATCCATTCTCCAGTTTTGTTACGTTCACCCCATTCGAAAGACTTCAATAATTCTGAATGTACAAACATAGCAATATGGTCATTCCTCTCTGGGGAACTTTCTTCTAGATTTTGTATTGCCTGATAGATCGATTTATCGTTCGGATACTCGTCTTCGAGATAGCGCTTGAAGTTAAAGATTACTTCGAAGTTCAAGCTATGGTGAACGTGGTATAAATTCCAGCCGACCAAAGGGGAACCCTCACCTTTAAAAGGTTTATAGCTAGGTTTATTTTCCTCAACTCTTCTCATGCGCTCTAGCAGCTCAGTGTAGATATAAGGATAACATTTGCCTTGAAGTTCTAAGAATTTGTGGCTGTGAACCATAGCTAACTGATGAACCATTAACTCAGAAAAAGTAGACTCTGGGCAATAGTAGGTCAAAGATTCACGCACATTGTTATATGCACCTTGAACCTTTAAGGCATCTACATCCACTTGGGAAAGATGATAGATTGCATCTAGATGGGATACCGAATTGACAATTAAATCTCTGAATTTATTCATAATAAAAAACATAAAGCGATTTCACAGCGGCTCTATGTTCCTAATTCGCTCTACATTTATAGGTGTTCCGTAGGAATTAAAAAAGGTATTCGCTGAAGAACCGGACTCAAGTTCGGATTCACCATCTTCGATAAGCTTTAAGAAAAACAATGCCCTCGAAACTTCACCACCTTTTGGCTTAGCTGTGAATGATACGATAAAGGGATTTGTAATGTCTCGAAAGCGTTGAACCAGCTGCTCATAGTTTTCACCCAATAGGCTACCAGCAATATCCTCAACCATTTCAGGTGTGTGAGTATAGCTATGATTGGATCCCGGAGCCTCAATTGCCACACATCTGATTAGGAAAGCAAATGGTCCCTCATCATTGACAAACCCTTTTCCAGCAATAGATTCACAAAAAGGGTTTTTTCCTTTTTTTTCCAACCCCGAGGATAATGATATTAATCGAGAGTATAGCGTATCTCTAACTTTGCTCTTAGTCAGTATCCCATGGCTATAAAATAATGATTCATCCTCGACACGAGTTCCGTGAAACCAGAGAACTTCCATGTCATCATCAGGTTCTCCGAATTGCTGGCGAATATAAGAATCAACATTTTTCTCTAACGTGTAGTAGTCAATTTTTCTGTCATTTTCAACACTATCTAAGGCTGCTAAAAGGGCTTCCTCTGTCACATGAAATATCTCACACAGTGACTTCTTTGCTGACTCGTACGATGAGCAATCCAATATCATTGACAGACTCCTTTTGTGGTAAAGACTGAAAATATCAAGCGTCAAAAATTACGCCTAACTACCTGTAATGTGGTAATTTTTAGAATAAGATATTTTGCATATTTATAATACCCGAAACTTCCTTGTAAAACGGTCTGTCGTTCTTATCACACAGTTCGATAAACGCTTTGTAGGTGGTACTTTTAGTGAAAAGAAGTGTTACGTCCTCAATAGCAAACTCAAAGTCACCTTTCACTCTCCACTCTCGCTCATGTGTCCAATCAATGATGAAATCTGGATTTGATAGATCAAAGTTAACAATACGCCACCACTCAGACTCTGGTAAATACTTCTTAGCGTCTGCTGTTTTATCGTAGATTACTGGACGACCGCCGCTTTTATATATTTTTTGTTTAGGAAACATGAAACCACAAGGATGGTACCTTGTTTTTGATGTGTGACCACTAGCCCTAAGCTTTTGCTCAAACCAAGTGTTTTGACAAACAGAGCTTAAAGGAGCATCTTGGAAGCACACAGCCGTATCTTTACCAACAATAAAGCCTTGCTCTGTAGTGCTACCTTTTAGGGTTTGTTCAGTCAATATATTGAACATTAGTTCAGCAACAGCTGCATTGTCTGTAGCTCTTGTTAAATGAACTAATCCCGTGGATAAATCCGAACGCTCTGAATAACGATTGCGCCAATCTTCAAATTTATACGACATGTTTCCCTCATCACATAATGCTATTAGGCGGCTAATAGCCGCTTGTAATTCTCACATAATGCCGTCATTCATTTATCTCTTCAATGTATAATCAATAGGTTAGTGACATTGTTAGAGAATTAACTGTTCAGAGATGCATAATTTCTAGATGTGTTTAATTCGGATAACTTTTGGTAAGGCAAAGGCGCATTAACAGGATGTGACTGAGAAAAAGCACTAACCAAATAAGAGGCAGATCTGAGCTAGCTGGCACTTTTTAGAAAAGTGCCATGAGTAAAACTTCAGGTCTATGAAGCCTCTGGACAAAAGTGAGTTTGGCTTGTATGGCAAAATCTACCCATCATAAAGTTTTTCATCTCCCAAACAGCAGAAAGGCACCACTTCAGGTAATGCCGCTCGTAAACGAAACCGGACAATAGATTGGACAATAGCTTCCATCTCTGGTCCTCGGTGTCAGATTCACTTTATGCAAAGTATTGTCAATCAAGATAAACTCAATGCGTTATTTTCAATAACCTACAATCAATGACAAACTCAAGAAACATTGGACTAATCTGCCCAGTTTTTGACCTTATTTGACAAGTGCCAATGCACAACTTATTACTATTATCTCGTCCATCTAATCAATGATGGAAATCGTAATGAAAACAATATCAATCAATTCAAAAAATTTAGCCCGTGCAACCTTCGTATGGCTCGCGATATTTACCGTTTATGAAATTGTAGACAGCCTTATGTGGATGACACAGACTTCTACAATGTTTTTAGCTCACCCTGCATTAGGAAAATTTTCCGGTTATGATGCAGCTATGATGGGAGACGGTTCACTACAACGTTTACCAATAATTGTTGGAAAATGGATTGGTATGGCGAAGTTTTTTTTAACCGGAGCGCTACTTACCGTGCTCATTTTTGGTAATAATAAAGCAAGAGGATTTCTGTTTGCGTGGAATTTTATATGTCTGATGATTATGAGTGCCGCACTGTACCCAACACTTGATCATATTGCAGTGCAGTACCCTGAAGACTTCTCTAATGGTTTTTCAAAAATGTGGACACTTGAGACCTTGGTTGGTGTGTTTAGTGGTATTTTTTGCGTAGTTGCGATTGCTTCAGAAGTTCTTGCTCAGCAGGAAAAATAACAACATTAAAAATACCCATCATTACTTTAGTTACAAGATGAATCTATTAGTCAGTAAGCCGAGTGAGTAGATATCTTTAATCTGCTTTATCCTAATCGTAGTGTTATGAACGGTGCCTTAAAAATGAAAACAATCAAATATAATGGACTTGTTGTTTTTCAAAAACAAGATATCCCCAGTTTCAAGCGTATGCCGCGTGTGTTTGTAGACAGTGAAGCCTGTTTTGCGTTTGTTACGAATGGTAATTTTAACGTCAGGGAGCAGACAGAGTCCGCTTCATTGAACAAAAACTGTGGAGTTCTGGCAAAATGCACCAACTACTTTTATGAAAATACCAGCTACCATAATGATGAAGGTGTAGGTGAAGCGATTGGCATCTTGCTTTACCCTGAAATATTTCAGTCACTGTTTAACTTTGATATTAGCCAGTCAAACTACAGGGTTGATTATAATATTATGCAGGTTGAAGTGGATAGATTGCTTGAGCACTATCGCGACAGCATTAGCATATTGCTAGACTCTCCAGAGTTGGCGGATGATTTACTTATCGAGAGTAAGCTACGCGAATTTGTCATTCTTATGGCGAAAAGAACCAATGCCCCGTCTGAACTCGATTTTCTTGCTTCCATGTTTAAACCTAATTTTGCCAAATTTGAAGATATTATCCAAAGTAATCTGTATGCGGATCTGAGTGTGAATGAGTTGGCGGCATTGTGTCATATGAGTATTTCAACCTTTAAACGAAAGTTTAAAGAGGTGTATTCAGAAACACCAATGAAATACATTACCAAATTAAAGATCAACAAAGCTAAGGTATTATTGAAAAATAATACTTTACGTATCTCTGACATTGTTTTTGAAACGGGTTTCGAGTCTATTTCTACCTTTAACCGTACCTTTAAAGCTCAAACAGGTCTATCTCCTTCCGAATTTCGTTTAGCTTGACACCTCGTACTTACTCTTCGTACTCAGAATGGTTCGCTTGAGCTAATCTGAGCAATATTTGAACTTTTTTGAAGAGTCTGTCTCCTCCATATTCCATATAGTTACCCCATCAGAAAAACTGAGAAAGGTAACGAATTATGGGTATAAGCTTCAAAGAAAAGTATGGTGAATGGGCACTTATCACAGGGGCAACGTCTGGCATCGGTGCCGAAATGGCCAGCCAGATTGCGGCGAAAGGATTGAATGTTGTTTTGGTTGCTCGTCGAGAAAAAGAACTTGAAGAGCACGCTACTTTGCTTGCGGAACGCTACGGAGTTAAAACAATGATCGTTTCAGCAGATTTAGGTACCGCTGAAGGCGTTGAAAAAGTGAAGCAAGTGAAGCAAGCGATAGGCTTACTGGTACTTGCAGCAGGCATTGAAGTGAATGGCGCATTTGCTAAGTCATCGATAGACAAAGAATTACAGATGGTACAACTTAACGTGACCTCTGTATTACAACTTACTCACCACTTTACACCAGCGATGGTCGAAAGAAAAAGTGGTGGCATTCTAATGATATCAAGTCTTTCTGGTCATATGGTTTCCCCATACTTTTCAAATTATGCAGGTACCAAAGCCTATGTTCTTCAGCTGGGGGCATCTCTTCATGGCGAGCTTAAGCCCAAGGGTATTGATGTAACCGTTCTTTCTCCGGGGCTAACTAGCACTCCGATGACTGCGGACAATGGTGTTGATTGGACCAAATTACCGATGGTTGCAAAGGACCCTGCGGAAGTAGCAGAAATTGCTATCAAAGGTCTAGGTAAAAAAGCGGTTGTGGTTCCCGGTAAACGAAATCGAATGACTGCTATTCTTTCTGGAATAATTCCTCACCAAAAGCAGGCCACGATGGGTGAGTCAATGATTGGCAAAGCAATGCCTAAGGACAAAATGTAAAACTCAACTACTTAAAACTTAACTTAAAGAAAAGGTAAAACAATGATTAAAGCATACGTACTGTACCCAAATAAAGATGATGTTATTTTTGATTTTGATTACTACTGCAACAAACATGTTCCTATGATCGGAGAGCTGTTGGGAGAGGCCGTAAAAGGGGCAACTGTCGATGCAGGGGTTGCCAGTGTAGTTCCCGGCGAAGCTGCGCCATATGTGGCAATCAGTACCATTTCATTTGAATCTTTAGAGTCATTTCAAACTGCTTTTGGCCCAAATGCAGAAAAGATAAAAACCGATGTTCCAAACTTTACTAATACCGCTCCGACAATCCAGCTTTGCGAGCAAAAAATATAAACCGTCAGTTTTCAAATGTGAAAATAAGCAGGATACGAATAGCCAATAAATTTGGGTTCTGCTTAAAGTTATTTTGGTAAAAAAAATCAAAGGCGAAAGTCATGGGAGTATTGGGAATAAATATGAGCAAGAAGATCAAATTAGATATTGTCTCAGATGTGGTTTGTCCTTGGTGCATTATCGGTTATAAGCGTTTAGATGCCGCCATAAAAGAGCTTGGTATGGAAGATAACATTGAGATTGAGTGGCAACCGTTTCAGCTAAATCCAGATATGCCACCTGAAGGTGAAGACTTACGTGCCCACCTCAAAAGAAAGTACGGCACCACACTGGAAGATAGTATTCGTTTCAGAAAAGAGATGGCAGAGCTTGGAGAAGAAGTTGGATTTAAATTTGACTACTTTGACGGACTAAAAGCTGTAAATACGCTTGATGCTCATATTCTTCTAGAATACGCAAAAAGTGTAGGTAAGCAAACCGAGCTTAAAAATAGATTATTTGCTTCGTTTTACAGCGAGCAAAAAGATATATCCAACAAAAGTATCCTCGAACAAGAGCTGCAAAGTGTTGGTCTCAATGTTGACGACGCAATGGCATGTCTTGATGACGATATTCTGCGAAATCATGTCCGAGCGCAGGAACAACAATGGAAACATACGGGTATATCAGGAGTTCCAACGATTGTATTCAATCGTGAGAGTGCTATATCTGGAGCCCAATCAGTGGATACGTATAAGCAAGTATTAACTGAATTAGCTAAGGCGTAATTACTGCATCCCACACAATCGAAATTTTACACTATTTTGGCGTTCTGAAAAGGTAACGGTCTATATGAAAAATAGAGAACTTGAAGCCTACCTTCATCTTCATATTCCAGTCTCAAAGTCTCTCGGTATCGGTGTGAATATTTGTAGCGACAAAAATATCGAGCTTAACGCACCATTGAAAATAAACATCAACCACATGAATACGGTGTTTGGTGGCAGCTTATCTGTTGTCGGTATTCTAGCTGGCTGGTCTTTAGTTCATGCCCAGTTGGAGGGGGAGAAACATCAAATAGTAATTCAAGAAAATAACATTCGATACCTGAAACCCGCCAACGGTGATGTTCGTGTTGTATGTATATATGACAACCATACAATGTGGTCTCGGTTTCATCGTGCGTTTCAACGTAAAGGCAAAGGACGTGTTCAAATAGCCTGCAACCTATTTTGTGCTGATGAGTTGGTTGCTACTTTTGAGGGTGTATATGTCGTTTTTAATAAAGAGT
>NZ_JBFRTQ010000053.1:0-328 GCF_041474195.1 Vibrio sp. 10N.222.52.C3
GCTAGGGGCTTGTTTGAGTCCACCAGCACCCGCTTAATACGGGAAATACGGGAAATACACCAAGACAGGCTAGATGATGCCCCCCAACGGTTCTGTCGTTAATTCCCCGCTGATTACGGGCTTTTTGTTGCCGTTAGGGTCAATGGTTAACCTTCCTGTAACCCCGTGGATGTAACACGCCGATCCCTTATGTGGCGGGGTCTGTGGGTCTTTGTAACCTTGTTACCTTCTTTTTGAAAACTCGAGTTTTGCCGTAAAGTTGCCGTTAACACGGCAAACGTGACCGAAATCACACTTTTACGGTGGTGTTTTAAGGGTTGCGGTTTAA
>NZ_JBFRTQ010000053.1:1058-38995 GCF_041474195.1 Vibrio sp. 10N.222.52.C3
TTTAAGGGTTGCGGTTTAAGGGTTGCGGTTTAAGGGTCGGATCGTAGTGGTGGCGGGGCTTGGGGGTGATTTTTTGTACCTTATTTTATTACCTGTCTCACGCGTGCGTGCGGGTGTGAGAGGCTAACGCACGCGTGTAAGTGTCGGTTTATTGTTAGTTTGGTACTTCAGGACAACCAACTTTTGTTGATTCAACCGTACTGCCAGCCACCTGTTCGAGTTCCCCCGCTTTGATCTGCTCAACAAGTTCGATTAATTCCGCACCGTATTGTTTGACCTGATCGATTTCCAACTTCAATTTCTCATTCTCCAACTTCAACTTCGTAGCCTCATGACTAACACCTTGGAACACGGCCTTCGGATTGCTGAAGATTTTGTTCAAGATAAAGAACTGGCAATCTTGATCCCCGTCCAATGCCTTGCGAACAACACCTTCCAAGATCCCTAACATTGCGTCGTGCTCAATGTATTCAATCGCAATTCGACGGCGTGACTTTCGACCATTGCGTACCGGTTGACGATCCTTACTGAATCGCGTCTGTTCGCCAGCAACTTTTTCTTCACTCATAGTTTCGATCCTATCTGCTATTAAATTTGAATATTTTATTCACCATACGCGCGTGTATGCGTCAGTAAATTACTTAGCCCGTCTGTGGTATTGATTCACACCAAGACAGGCTAAGGGTTTCACAGTCCTTTACGACGCGCGTGTTCATCAAGCATTTGTTGGTGTTTCTCTTGGCGTGTTGCCTTGTCTTTCGCTTTCTGGGCTGCGTGTGTGGCTCTGATAGCGTTTAAACGGCCAATCGCAATGATATGAGCCTCATGGTTCACTCTGTCGCTCTCAGTGCCGTCTAGGTTGAAACGCTGCTTACCATCAGTTACGCATTGTAGGTATGAGTAACTACCGCACACGCACGCCAAACCACTCTTGATGTGTTTGACATCAACATCAGGCATGGCTTCGATCAATTGCTCTGTGATACCAATCGCGAACGGACGCTTCAGTTTGAATAGGGCGCTGACAACTTCACGACGCACTTGTTTGTTCGACTTTGGCATTGGTTGGGCTGGTGGTGTTGGTACCGGTGCGGGTGTGGCTTTCTTCTTCAGCGACAAGATTGGTCTGCTCATGGGGATCCTTTTTAACGTCCACCAGCATGACAACCGGATTTAAAAACTGGGGTATTGGTCGGGGTGTCTGGGCTGGTGGTTGGTACAAAAAAAGGCTAGAAACCCTTATGATCTCTAGCCTGTCTGGGTTCACTTTAGTTCACAGTGAATTTACTCGTCAGTGAATTTAGGGTGAATGTAGTAAACAACCTTGTCTTTACCGCTGCCCTTTTGCGGGGTAACTACTTCTTGAATGTAACCGTGTTCAAGCAAGATATTGATTGCCTCGCCACGCGCTTCAACGGTTTTTAGTCCACGCCAATCCTTACGGGTCAAATCACGTTTGGTGAATGAATACTCAAAACCACCTAGACGTTCAATCAACAAACGTGGCGCTTCAAGGTTGGTTTCCACTTTGAAGAACGTGGTCACGCGCTTTGTGTGTCCTTCTAGGTAAACCATCCATTTGATTGCGCGTTCTAATGTCGACTTTTTGATTAGCGTGTTCAGGTTGGTGCGGTCTGCGCCTTCCTCGTGCCAATTCTTCGTTGCGTCAATGACATGTAACACCAGTGCCACCTTCGCGCACAGCGCCGACATTTTTCCTAGAATGGCCTTTTCAGAACCGTCGGCACCATTAACGCGTTCGATCATGCTGGTGGCGTATTCAGTCCACAACGCTTGTGCTTGCTTGTCGAACTTACACACAGCTTTTTCTTCCATTTCGGCAAGATACGCCAACCCTTCAAACGCAAGTTTCGCTTCGGCCTCATAGAATTCATTTGTGGTCGTATCAACGTACTCAAGGCCGTCAAAGTCAGGGAAAACCATAAACTGAGTTAGACGTTCGATCATTCCATCGTCACCGGAACCTTCGTCACGGCTTGCTAATAACGGGACGATCTTAGCGGGTTGGATACCTCCCAATAGCGACAACGTTGGATCAATAATTGTAATCTCTTTGCGACCCATACGTTTTTGAGTGTATGAACCTGAACCATTGAATGCTTCAAGATAAAACGATCGCTCACCCTGTCGGTTTGGTAACTCCAATGCGGCCAATAATCCTGATAACTCATCACGGAACATCATCACACCTGTCGGGTTAGTCAGCATGTGTTGTTGAAGCGCTTCAACCGTTGCGTCGTTGATCATTGGGGCGCGTAGGTCAGGTTTGACAGGCTGCGCTTCACGGGCTTGCGCCTTCAACTTCAACGCCGCTTCTTTGTCACCGTTCTTGTATAGCGCACTCGCTTCTTCGTTCAGTTTCGCAATTACCCCCTCACTGAATTCAAGAGCAAGTTCATATTCGTTCATTTTGTCGGCATAAATACCCTTGAGTACCTTGTTTTGAACGTGTTTCACCAACTTCAAACCACAAGACAGGCTAGGGGTTTTCTTACTCGAAGGGTCGCCTAGCACCCCGCCCCACAACACAGCGGATTCAGTCCATTGATAGACAAATTGCTTAGGTTGGATTTTGACAGAATTACCAATAAGACCGGCAGCACATACCATCAGACTGACCGCCGCGTAATCAACCGGTGCTTTGTCCATGATATGAGCATGTTGGATCGCATGGTTACGCAATGACTTCGGTAACAGTTCAGGATCGAACTTTTCAACGGGTGATAGCTTACCTTCGATCGGTCTTGGTTCGTCCCATACAAGGCCACCAGCCACTTTTTCTTCTAGGTTTGCCATGTGCTCACGTTGGTTGTGTTTAGTGATACTTAGCCCGTCTGCGGTCTTGTAGGATTCACCCACTACTTTCAACGCTGCGTCAATATCGCCGCTGTGTTCGCCCTGAACGTACAAATCAAACTTGTCGTGCGAATAGCCGTGAAGCGGATCGCTTTCATGTGATGAAACATAGCGCCCGTCTGGATCGTCCTTGTAGCTGATAAACACGCCAGCAATACCGCTTGTGCTGTCAGGGTGAAGCCAACGACCGGCTTGTTGTTGGTATCCGTAGCGATTAAGCAAATCAGGCCATTCGTTATCGTTGTTAAACGCATCAATCGGGCTTAACTGGGTTCCAGTGAATTGAATCTTCGGCTTTGAAAGTGCCGGTGGTTCGCTCTCAAGTGTTTCGATAAGGAAAGCACGCGCCGCAATAGCAAAGTCAGATCCAAACACGTCCAGCGGTTCACCTTCTTCAACGTGCTTGTCGTATGACTCACGGTTGTATTCTGAAAGTGCCGGTTTGTAATGGATCTGTTGAGTACGGCCAACACAGCTATCACCATCAAGAATGTGGGTAAGGTAATTCTGAAGGGCTACCCAGTGATCGCAATCAATCCCGTCAGAAATAGGAACGACAACACGCCAGCGTTTATCATCGGCCTTACTGCTTAACGTGGTGTAAATGTATGATGCGTTGATGCCGGCACCACCTAAGATTTCACGTAGGGCGCTTAATTCACGGTTGCCCGTATCAACATCAGCCACCAGCGCTGTATAATTATTGTGCGATTCAACATCATTCTTTTTCTTGCTGGTTTTGACGTCTGAAGGCAAGAACCAAGCGCATTTTGCTTTTGCGTCCTTCAGTTTGCCGTTCGCGGCTGGTGGGTACATCGTGAGGTCTTGAGGGTTAGCTATCGCTTTGATCAAAGCATCTAGCCCGTCTGTGGTGAAGTTAGTACGCTGGTTGTGCGTTTTACCCACAGTCATTAAAAGGGGTTGTGATAACTGGTTATTCATTACTATAATAGTCCTTGTTGTTGGTTAGTGGTATAGGTCGCCAAACTCAGACCACTAACCGATTTCTCTAATTTGCCTGTGAGTTTTTGCTCACGGGCTTTTTATTGCCTAAAGCAAGATCGGTCAATTCGTTATTCGCGTCTTCAAGTTCATTGAATGCGCGCTCAACACGGGCGGCACCTTTCATCGCCTGTCGGTGTGATACTTCTTTCAATTCCTTGCGTCGCTGCGCTCTTGCTAGTGCGTCCTGTTCTCTGTCTTGCGACAAGTGGCGTGGATCCAAATGTCTCGCACTAATCACACCGTCGTTGTCGCAGATGTTGATTAAACGCCAATTCTTATAACGATCGCCACGTAAAGCTTGTATCAATGTGCGAACGTTGCGGCCAAACACTTCAACAATCTCGTCTTCTTCGACAACCGCACCGGTCAAGTACATATCTAACAATTGTCGGGCTGGTGTCCCGTACTTTGGGATCGCTTCTTCATCGATCCCAATCAATGACAAATTACTCATGGTCGTTTACCCCACGTTATCGTTGATCCATTGCGCAACGTCTTCTTGTCGCCAACCAACGGTTCGGCCGCTCACTCGTACCGGTTGCGGAAACTTGCCGTCACGAACCCAACCTTGGATCGTCTTGTAGTTGCGGTTTAAGTGTTCGCATAACTCTTTGTATGTGATTAGTTTCGTTGACATATTGCCACCTCTTTATGTCTATTAAAGTATTGTTTCGGATGACAGAAACCCTAACCGCAGGATCCGAACTTTGATCAGTAAACTTTTTTGAACAAGACGGGCTAGATGTTCACTTAAAGTTAACGACGTTCGCGTTCGGGTTGCTGGTGGCTGTTAGCTTCTTTTGCCATAGATTCAAAGCGGCACGCTTTTGTTCTAAATACTGGCTTCGGTTGTAGATACCAGCGACACCGCCCAACGTGTGACCTAACAGACTTTCGATAACGTGCGGCTCTATACCGGCATCACTTAAATGCGTCGCTAGTGAGCGTCTAAGGTCGTGAAGGTTCCATTTATCATGTGACATGCGTTTGTGAAGCTTCCCGCCCATCAGGGACACGCTAGGGGCTTGTTTGAGTTCGCCCAATAGGTACGGGCTTTTGTTGCGTCGTGCTTCAGCGATTAACGTCTTGATGTAATCCCCTAGCCCGTCTGGTATTGGTCGACTCACTTCTTTGTCGTTCTTGCTGTGTGCTTTCGGACAAACCCACACCATAGCTTTAAGATCCCACTCTTTGATTTTGCTCAATCGCACTTCTTGGGTTCTCGCGCCAAAACTGATCAAGAGTTTCGCTAACTGTCGGTAATACCAGTTGTGCTTTTCGTCGTGTGTCCACTGCCACAACTCGCAGATCTCCGACCATGACAGCACGCGGTCTTTCTTGGCTTGTTTCTCACCAACATCAGTGATCGTTAAATCATCCAACGCGTGAGTCGTACAGAAATGACGTTTACGACAATAGATCAGCGCTTGCTTCACGTTGCCGAAGATATAACCAGCGGCCACCGGTGCGGGTCTGTGGTGCGTCCCGTTCTTAATGTCTTCGAATACTTTGATCCAATGGCGGGTCGTCACTTCTTCAACGGGTAGGTCGCCGATATACGGGTATATGTGCCTCTCGAACTGTAGGCGGTGTTTTGTGGCGTTCTTGCGCTTCTTGTCAGCATAACCTTCAAACCAATGCTCTAACGCCTCACGGACGCTTACAGCGTTGCGAATGTTTGAGCGCAATATCTGTAGTTCAATCTTAGGATCACGCCCCTCACGTACCCAACCACGACACTGATCGGCTTTCTCGCGTGCGGCGGCCAATGTGATTCCATCTAATCGGCCGGTATAGACACCTAACTTGATGTTGCGCTCTTTGCGGTCGGGTGTGTTCCATTTGAACATGAAAGTCACAACACCGGTGCGGTGGGCTAATACGTAAAATCCTAGCCCGTCTGTGTGTTTGGTCGGCCTCTTGCTGTCGTGTCCCTTCAACAAGCCTTTCAATTTTGAATCGGTTAATGCCATTGGTTCACCCCGTTTACTTTAAAGTCGGTAAAGTCGGTTGTCGGCTACCCCTATACGCGTCTTTAAAAACCATTAAAAAACGGTTTAAAGTCGGTAAAGTCGGTTGTCGGCTACCCCTATACGCGTCTTTGCGTGTGCGTGTATTGAAACACCCTATTGGATACCCCTATACGTGTTTAGACATAAAAGGATATGCTAAGGCGAGACTAGACACAATTAGATAAGAACGCACAATGAGCCTTATGGGGTAAGGCCATTAGAAATAGTAAGGCAAGGCGCTATTAGACATGATTAGATAAGTATATGGAGAATACGGCATGAACTAATCGTTCTTTCGTAATTTATTGAATTGAAAGCCAAGCTCATTGTTGAGTTTGGCTTTTTTTTGGCTTGTCGATCCGTGATAGTCGCTGATTACTCTCCAGTGCGACAGCAGCGACCTTTGTCGACGTTTGCTGAGTCCAAGGCTGCTAGAATCGAACAATGGCTTGCATCATCGTCTACGTGACCACAACACGCATCATTAATCTTTTTAAGTGCGGTGCGAATCTTAGTTAACTCGGTAATCTTCTCATCAATCATCTCTAGCTTTGCTGAGGTAATCGACTTCACTTCAGCGCAACTGTGCTGTGTGGCCTCAAGGCGAATCTCAAGCAATTCTTTAATCTCGTCCAAACTCAGCCCCAACGCTTTAGATTTGAGAATAAACGTCACCTGTTTCTGGTTATTTTCATCATATAGGCGATAACCCGAGTCACTGCGACTGGCTGGCGCGATCAGGTTATTCTTCTCATAAAATCGCAAGGTATCGGCTGTCACACCACATCGCTTCGCTAATTCACCGATCTGAAACATGTTTTTTCCTACTGTTTCGTCCATTCCACAATTAACCTTATCGTTACTTTTCAGGCTGAAATGGCACTTTTCATAATTAATTTTGAGATGCCAAACGATTGCGCGAGCTTTTTTGTAATAAATTAGTTAGAATCTGCGCCATCAAATTTGGAGTTGGTTATCTTATAGCTTAATCATAAGACTAACCCAAAAGGTCTTTACCAAAACTGGCCAATATTTTATCTCTTACTGGTATCTAAGATAATCCACGCTAAGAAGATAGAAACAAGTTCTTTTTTGGCAAATATCTTTATTTTAACCCCATGAATTTGAGGAAGATGGAAGCATGAATAACGCTCGTCCAATTCGCCGCGCTCTAATCAGCGTATCAGACAAAACTGGTATCGTTGAATTTGCACAAGCTCTTGCTAACCGTGGTGTAGATATCCTATCTACCGGTGGCACTGCTCGCCTGCTTGCTGAAAAAGGCATCTCTGTTACAGAAGTATCTGACTACACTGGTTTCCCAGAAATGATGGATGGCCGTGTTAAGACTCTGCACCCAAAAGTTCATGGTGGTGTTCTAGGCCGTCGTGGCCAAGATGATGACGTGATGGAAACTCACGGTATCAACCCTATCGATATGGTTGTTGTAAACCTATACCCATTCGCAGAAACCGTTGCTAAAGAAGGTTGTACCCTTGCTGATGCTGTTGAGAACATCGACATCGGCGGCCCTACAATGGTTCGCTCTGCAGCGAAAAACCACAAAGACGTAACGATCGTTGTTAACGCACACGACTACGAGCGCGTTGTCGCTGAAATGGACACGAACGATAAATCTCTAACACTAGAGACTCGCTTCGACCTCGCTATCGCAGCATTCGAGCACACCGCTTCTTACGACGGCATGATCGCAAACTACTTCGGCACTATGGTTCCATCTTACGGTGAGAACAAAGAAGGTGACGAACCTTCTCCTGAAAACAAGAGCAAATTCCCTCGCACGTTCAACCAGCAATTCGAGAAGAAGCAAGACATGCGCTACGGTGAGAACAGCCACCAGGCAGCCGCATTCTACGTTGAAGCAAACCCTGAAGAAGCATCAGTTTCTACAGCTCGCCAGATTCAAGGTAAAGCCCTTTCTTACAACAACATCGCTGACACCGACGCAGCACTTGAGTGTGTGAAAGAGTTCGACCAGCCAGCATGTGTGATCGTTAAGCACGCTAACCCATGTGGTGTTGCACTAGGTGAAGACATCCTAGAAGCTTACGACCGTGCATTCAAAACAGACCCAACGTCTGCATTTGGCGGCATCATCGCTTTCAACCGTGAGCTAGACGCTGCAACAGCAACGGCTATCACTGAGCGTCAATTCGTTGAAGTTATCATTGCACCATCAGTTTCTGCTGAAGCAGTAGCAATCGTAGCGGCTAAGAAAAACCTTCGCCTACTTGAGTGTGGTGAGTGGACAACGAAGACAACTGGCTTTGACGTTAAACGCGTTAACGGTGGTTTGCTAGTTCAAGACCGCGACCAAGGCATGGTGTCTGAAGATGACCTTAAAGTGGTTTCTAAGCGCCAACCTACAGCTGAAGAATTGAAAGATGCTCTATTCTGCTGGAAAGTAGCGAAATACGTTAAATCTAACGCTATCGTTTACTCGAAAGGCGACATGACAATTGGTGTTGGCGCTGGCCAAATGAGCCGCGTTTACTCTGCGAAAATCGCAGGCATCAAAGCTGCAGACGAAGGTCTACAGGTTGAAGGCTGTGTGATGGCATCAGATGCATTCTTCCCATTCCGTGACGGTATCGACGCGGCTGCAGAGGCTGGCATCAAGTGTGTTATCCAACCGGGCGGCTCTATGCGTGATGACGAAGTTATCGCAGCAGCAGACGAACACGGCATGGCGATGATCTTTACGGGCATGCGTCACTTCCGCCACTAATCAGAATAGGCTCTAGGTTTTCCTAGAGCCATTTTTATTCGTTTAACCGTTCATTAATGTTGGCGTTTTACTCATCAACGTTAATAGAAATTTTAATTTTTAGAGCAAAATCAGATTGCCTAGTTCAAGGAAAACACGCGGAGCTTATGACTATAAGTGAGCATGTTTGACGCCGAAATAGGTAATCTGATGAAGCTATCAAAGGTAAAATAAAATGAATGTATTAATTATTGGTGCTGGCGGTCGTGAGCATGCACTAGGTTGGAAAGCAGCACAAAACCCAAACGTTGAAACAGTATTCATCGCTCCAGGTAACGCAGGTACTGCACTTGAGCCAAAACTAGAGAACGTAAACATCGGCGTTGAAGACATCGCTGGTTTAGTCGCGTTTGCTCAAGATAAAAAAATCGAACTGACTATCGTGGGCCCTGAAGCACCATTGGTTATCGGTGTGGTTGATGCATTCCGCGAAGTAGGTTTGCCAATCTTCGGCCCTACTCAAGCTGCAGCACAGCTTGAAGGCTCTAAAGCATTCACTAAAGACTTCCTAGCTCGTCATGATATCCCAACAGGTTACTACTCAAACTTCACTGAGATTGAGCCAGCTATCGCTTACGTTCGCGAGCAAGGCGCTCCTATCGTAGTGAAAGCTGACGGTCTTGCGGCAGGTAAAGGCGTTATCGTTGCGATGACCCTTGAAGAAGCAGAAGACGCAATCAAAGACATGCTAGCGGGCAACGCCTTTGGCGAAGCAGGCAGCCGCGTTGTTATCGAAGAGTTCCTCGAAGGCGAAGAAGCAAGCTTCATCGTAATGGTTGACGGCTCTAGCGTGCTTCCTATGGCCACCAGCCAAGATCACAAACGTGTTGGCGACAAAGACACTGGGCCAAACACGGGCGGCATGGGTGCTTACTCTCCTGCGCCGGTTGTAACTCCAGAAATCCACAACCGTATCCTTGAGGAAGTTATCTACCCAACGGTACGTGGTATGGACGCAGAAGGCGCACCTTACACAGGTTTCCTTTACGCTGGCCTAATGATCGATGCTGACGGCACACCTAAAGTTATCGAATACAACTGCCGCTTTGGCGACCCTGAAACGCAACCCATCATGATGCGTATGGAGTCAGACCTTGTTGAACTTTGCCTAATGGCTATCGACGAGAAGCTCGACGAAGCAGAATCGAAGTGGGATCCACGCGCTTCTATCGGTGTTGTTCTTGCGGCTGGCGGTTACCCTGCTGACTACGCAAAAGGTGACGTTATTTCACTACCAACAAGCGAAGTTGAAGGCCAAAAGGTTTTCCACGCGGGTACGACAAATAATGAAGCTGGCGACGTTGTGACAAACGGCGGTCGTGTACTTTGTGCAACAGCACTGGGCAATACGGTTTCTGAGGCTCAAGAGCGCGCTTACGCGTTGACGAAGCAAGTTAGCTGGAATGGTATGTTCCACCGCAATGATATTGGTTACCGTGCGATTGCGCGCGAGCAAGAGCAGTAATCAATCTGGTTACTCGCTTACTTTTCATAATAGTAAGCAAATGACAGTAAGCGAATAACAACAAAAGGCGCCTCAATAGGCGCCTTTTTTATTACTCAATCTTTCTAGGAATCCGCGTCTGTACAGACAAATCAGCACTTGGCCTACAGTAGGCCAAATACTCTCAATCCTTTGATTACTCGCTATTCTTTCAACAATGATGGCCTAACGACACAATCATGGCTGTCTTCAGCTAGCATCAGTAACTCTTCCACGCTCATCTTACCGAGTAAGTCACTGCCAAGAAACGCCGCATAGCTTTCCACAGACGCCAATCGGTCGATCACGAAGCTTGGTAAGGTCTGGTTAAATTCAATGCGATCAAATTCACCACCAGCGCACGTCTTAAAAGAGCTGCCATCCCAGTAACCCTGAACCAGTCTGAGCCCTTCGTCATTCTGCTTCATCGTAGTCTCTAGAACCGACTTAGCTTCTTTCTGGTAGTTTTCGAGTTGCTTAGCTTGGATAGGTAAGATTTTGCTATCAATACGATACTGTTGATACACAGCTTCGCCTGACTTATTGAAACGCACATGGACACGATAAGGAACCAGCTCATTCGAAGAGTTACGCTGCTCGCCTTCACGAATGAATTCTCGAAGCACGCCTTCTGACCAAGCATAATCAGTTTGGTACCAGCCGTAATCGCCGACAGTGACGTAGTCAGCTGAAGTATGAGGTTGTGTTAGCTTGTTTGTAACCCAGTAGAAACTCGTCGCGTCGCCCATGACTTGACCGCCAGTGTGAGTTTCAAATTGCTCTAGGTTTTTGCGAGGGCTTGTTGAAGAACAGCCAATAAGAAATGTAGATAATAGTGAAACGAGAAGAAATGCTTTTTTCATAAAAACCTGTACCGAGGTGGAATACGACTACCTCGGTACAGTTTAGATTATTTCACTGAATCTTTCAGCGCTTTACCTGCAACAAATGCTGGAACATTTGCAGCAGCGATTTGGATCTCATCACCAGTTTTTGGGTTACGACCAGTGCGAGCTGCACGGTGGTTTACTTTAAAAGTACCAAAACCAATTAGCTGAACTTGATCGCCATCTTTAAGAGCATCTGTAACACCGCCAAGAGTCGCTTCTAGAGCAGCTTTAGCTTGTGCTTTAGAAAGGTCCGCTTTTTCAGCAATAAAGTCGATTAATTGAGTCTTGTTCATTTTAGGTTTCCCTTCTTTGTATTTTTGAATTCAATTCACTCTAAAACATAAATGCCCCATCTGGCAAAGGTTTGTCGTCGATCTTTAGCTCTAATGCCGTAGTTTTAGCCATAATATGAGTAATAACTCACAATTTGTTACTGATTTTATTAAGCAAGCCCTTGTTTAAAAGGGGCTGAGAGCAAAATTAATGATGACCTAGCCACTACTTTTTCACTATAATCCACGCTGAATCGCTGCTAAAGCGTACAATTTAATTTAAGGGCAAACATGCTGCTGCTATCTATTTACGTCTCCATTGCTATTGGAGTTTCTTTCATTTGTTCTGTTTTGGAAGCTGTACTTTTGAGTATTAGTCCGAGCTACATTGCTCAACTAAAACAAAATGGGCACCCTGCAGCAGAGTCTTTAGACAAACTGAAAACAGATATTGACCGCCCGCTTGCGTCAATTTTAACGCTCAACACCATCGCCCATACTATCGGTGCTGCGACAGCAGGTGCACAAGCGGCTGTCGTTTTTGGTAGCCAATGGTTAGGTGTCTTCTCTGCCGTGCTAACGCTAGGTATCTTGGTATTATCTGAGATTGTTCCAAAAACCATTGGTGCAACCTACTGGCGTCAACTTGCTCCTGCTTCGGCAAGCGTGCTTCGTTGGATGGTGTTCTTCCTAACACCGTTTGTATGGTTCTCAGAACAGATCACCAAACGTCTTGCTCGTGGCCACCAAGCACCAAAAATGCGTGATGAGTTATCTGCAATGGCGATTTTGGCAAAAGAGAGCGGTGAATTTGCAGAAGGCGAGTCAAAAATCCTGAGCAACCTACTGGGTATTCAAGATGTACCCGTGACTCAGGTAATGACGCCGCGCCCAGTGGTATTCCGTGTTGATGCGGAAATGAGTGTGAATACGTTCCTAGAACAACATAAAGACACGCCATTCTCACGTCCGCTGGTTTACAGCGAGCAGAGTGACAACATCATCGGTTTTGTTCACCGCTTAGAGCTGTTTAGATTGCAGCAAGCCGGTTGTGGTGAGAAAGCTTTGGGTGAAGTAATGCGCCCTATCCACGTGTTGCTGAACAACATGGGCTTGGCTAAGGCCTTTGACCAGATGATGGCAAACCGCCTGCAACTGTCTTTAGTTGTGGACGAATACGGCACTATTCAGGGCATCATCACCCTAGAAGACATCTTTGAGCACCTAGTGGGCGAAGAGATTGTCGACGAAGCGGATAAGACGACTGACATGCAAGAACTGGCGTTCCAACGCTGGGAGAAGTGGAAAGAGACACACGGTGTTATCGAAAACCGCGATGACGAGGACGAGGAAGAAACTCCAGCAGACAACGACTCTTCAGATGCAAAATCAACGAATGACGACGACGCATCAAAAGATAAGGCATCAAAAGATAAGGCATCAAAAGATAAGGCATCAAAAGACAAAGTGTAGAACGAAGACAAAAAAGACGCTTAATCTAAATTTGATACCGTCAGATACCACAAAGGCTCCCTAGGGAGCCTTTGTTTTTATTCGTACCTTGGTGCAATAGCGAATTATAGCGCAACACCAATGTTACTGACTGGGTCTTCACGCAGTTCGTGGCGTAGGTCTTTGATCAGCTCTAAGTCACGCTCAGTCGTTTCACGTAGAGGTCGGAAAATGGCCCACTGAACGTCCCACTCTTCACACACCGCTTCGTTTTCTTTCTGGTTTTCGTTCGTCACTTCTTCAGCGCCTTGAGCAAACTCAAGCTCAGCAACCGTCTTCACCGATTGTTGACTCACTTTAATTACCGCTTCCAACATATGTTCACGGTCAAGCAGACCATGAATTAGCGTTGCTAGGCCTTGGCATGCATCCATTGCTGGGTAAACACCATAAAAATCAAAATCATCACCGCTAGGGAATAGCTCTTCAACCTTCTCAAGTTGACGCTCAAAGTTCACCTTTGCTGTTTTAACCGTCAGGATTTCCCAAATGCTATCCAAAACATCACGATAGATTCGAGCTTCCGCAAATTCTGTATTCTCACAAAACATGGCATAGTTAGGGTACATACGCTCACATAGACACGCCATAAAGGTAATTTGTTGCCAAGGTTCTAACTTTTCAAGACGAACCTGCAGTGGATTCTGAAGCATAGTCACTCAATAATTGCAGAAAAAGACAGCGAAAGTGTACTTGATAAACCCTGGGGGGAAAAGGTAAGCCGATGAACAATTTTACGAATAAGCTCTATATTCTTACTGAGCATGACGATACCTATACGCAACTGATTCTAAACCAGGATTTACCCGACCTAGAAATCACTCAAAACCCCGAATCAGCACAGATTGTCTTGGCGTCACCACCTCTAATCGCAGAACGCCTCGGCGAGTTTAAAGAGCTAGACTGGGTACAGAGTACCTATGCCGGAATCAATAAACTCACTCAGCCAGATCTGCGTCAGGACTATACGCTAACCAACGTCAAAGGCATCTTTGGTCCGGCTATCGCAGAATACGTATTGGGTTACACAATCAGTCACTGTAGACACTTCCCTCATTACCACCAGCATCAACAACAACGAAACTGGCAGCCACAGCTTTATACTAGCCTAACTGACAAAACTATGGTGATTTTAGGAACAGGTTCAATCGGCAGTCATTTGGCAAAAACCGCGGCGGCTTTTGGTATTCATACCATAGGTGTCAACCGTACCGGCATCCCATCCAAACAAGAAACCTTTAAAGAGACTTTCCACATCAATGAGATAGAGGCTGCCCTTAAGCAGGCCGATATTGTGGTCAACACCTTGCCATCAACCGCTGAAACCTATCAGCTGTTGAACCAAACCACGTTAGGTTACTGCTCTAATGTGTTGCTGTTTAATGTCGGTCGAGGGGAAAGCATCGACAATAAAGCCTTGTTGCTCGCCATAAAAAACAGATGGGTAGAACACGCATTTTTAGATGTGTTTGAAAGTGAACCCCTCTCTCAGGAACACCCTTTCTGGAAACTACCGCAAGTCACCATCACTCCACACATCGCTGCACTCAGTGAGCCAAGACAAGTAGTCGAGATCTTCGCAGAGAATTACAAACAGTGGCGAGATGGCTTTACACTTAATCATGTCATCGATTTTGAAAAAGGTTACTGATGTCCTCTTCGTTACTTAAAGAGATTCGACAATGCCGAGCTTGTGAGCCTCACCTATCACACGGTGCTAACCCGGTGATTCAAGCGCATCCAAACGCGCGCTTGCTGATCATAGGTCAAGCGCCGGGTATCAAGGTGCATGAGTCGTCGATCCCTTGGAATGACGCGAGTGGCGAACGATTAAGAGGATGGTTAGGGATAGATAGCGATACTTTTTACGACGAGCAAAAAGTCGCGATTGTGCCTATGGGGTTTTGTTATCCGGGGAAAGGGAAAAGTGGTGATCTTCCACCACGCAAAGAGTGCGCGGAGCTTTGGCATAACAAAGTGCTGCAATCTCTACCCAATATTCAAATGACACTGCTGATTGGCCAGTACGCACAAAACCATTACCTAACAAACAAGACCACCAGCACATTGACCGAAACCGTGCGTGATTGGCAAAGGTGGGCGCCTGAGTTTTTGCCATTACCCCACCCTTCGCCACGCAATAATATCTGGCTCAAGAAGAACCCTTGGTTTGAAAGTGAAGTCATTCCTTATATCAGGAAACACATCTCTGAGCATTTGGCCTACCATGATCCAAATACCTAATTAACTGCACACAACAAGATTAAACCGCCATCAAATGCCAATTTCAGGCAATAAAAAAGCGCTGTTGGTTTCCCAACAGCGCTTTCAATAATCTTACTCAGAATTACTTGTGGTAAGGCTTAGACAATTCGTGAACAGCGTCAACGAATACACCAGCGTTCTCTGGCGGTACATCTAAGTGGATACCGTGGCCTAGGTTAAATACATGACCTGTACCACCGTCGCCGAAGCCTTCAAGGATGCTGCCCACTTCTTCGCGAATACGTTCAGGCTGAGCGTAAAGCATTGAAGGATCCATGTTGCCTTGCAGAGCAACTTTGTCGCCGATGCGAGCTTTTGCATCTGCGATGTTGATTGTCCAGTCTAGACCAACCGCATCACAACCTGTTGCTGCGATAGACTCAAGCCACATGCCACCGTTCTTAGTGAACAGAGTAACCGGTACTCGACGACCTTCGTTTTCACGGATTAGGCCATCAACGATTTTGTGCATGTATTGCAGTGAGAATAGGTTGTAGTCACGAGGAGTCAGTACACCACCCCATGTATCAAATACCATTACCGATTGAGCACCCGCTTTAATTTGCGCGTTCAAGTATTCGATAACACTGTCAGCCAGCTTGTCTAGAAGCAGGTGCAGCGTTTGTGGTTCTGCGTACATCATCTTCTTGATCTTAGTGAATGCTTTAGAGCTTCCACCTTCAACCATGTATGTCGCTAGAGTCCATGGGCTACCAGAGAAACCAATCAGTGGCACTTCGCCTTTCAGGTCTTTACGGATCTGACGAACGGCATTCATTACGTATTGAAGCTCGCCTTCTGGATCAGGTAGGCCAATCTTCTCTACGTCAGCTTTACACGTGATAGGACGCTCAAACTTAGGACCTTCACCTGTTTCAAAGTACAAACCTAAGCCCATTGCATCAGGGATAGTTAGGATGTCTGAGAACAAGATTGCCGCATCAAGCGGGAAACGACGTAAAGGTTGAAGTGTTACTTCTGATGCCAGTTCCGCGTTTTTGCACAAAGACATGAAATCGCCCGCTTCAGCGCGCGTTGCTTTGTATTCAGGAAGATAGCGGCCAGCTTGGCGCATCATCCATACCGGTGTGTAATCAACAGGCTGTTTTAAAAGTGCGCGTAAATAGCGATCGTTTTTTAATTCGGTCATTCCGTTAAATTCCAATTCAATCTTGTCTAGTTTTGATGGCAAGTATTCTAACACTGATTGAAGGGTAAAAGCTTTGTGCTTTGCAACCTAGATCAAGTTATTAACTTTTAAATCAATGCTTAATTTGCACCCAATTACGGGAGCATGTTAAAAATTTGTTCGCTAGCGAAAATTACAATTATAACATCTGAGTAGTCACTACTCAGCATCTCATAACGACATCTTACTTACCCCCTCCACTTGTGGAGGGTTTTTTTTAGCTTTTGATCACCCATAGGCCAAATACTATCACAGGCAAATTAGTGCTCTAGTATCTGCTCAGTCACACCATCTTTCATCACGTCATCAACGGTTTTCTCAATCAACTGTCTCGCAATGGTTCCAACAGGAGCAACATCAGGCAGGCTTGTTACGTCAAACCATTGAGCATCCGATAGCTCGCTGTAGTCAGGCTTGAGCGTACCACCAGCATAATCTGCGAGAAAGCCCATCATCATACTCGATGGAAACGCCCATGGCTGGCTGCCAAAATAACGAATATTATCGACATCGATACCCGTTTCTTCTTTGACTTCTCTTGCCACACACTGCTCTAAGGTCTCTCCGACCTCTAGGAAGCCCGCTATCACGGTATACATACCTGTCTTATGTCTTGGGTGCTGCGCAAGCAATATCTTGTTGTCGTTTCGTACAGCGACAATGATGCACGGGAAGATACGAGGATAATGAAGTGTGCGGCAATCTCCACACTGCATCGCCACCTGGTTATGGTTGAGATGATTTCGACCACCACACTGAGGGCAAAAACGCATACTTTGAGTCATATGCCCATATTGGATGGCTTTGCTTGCAGTCAAGAAACTCACTTCAGGCCAGTGCAGTAACTCTCTTAGGCTGACCATGCTCAGCTCATTCTCCACATCACAATCGTTGAGCCAATACACCTTGCGACCTTGATGCTGACCAATACAGATTGCATGCTCCACACTCAGCCCAAGCTCTTCAGCAGAGCCAAACGGAAACTGATCATTATTAACCCAAATATCACTACCAGAAACGACGCACCAATAAGCTTGCTCTGTCATTTTGTTATCACTTTTTTTTAACATCCCTATGCCTCATTGCTTGCAGTTCGTTCATTTTACTGGCAATCTAATTTCATACTAGAGTTGTAGCAGAGAATATTTCAAGCTATTAATTTTAGTAGCTACCAATAAAACGGACCCTGCTTAGGCAATTACTTGATCACAAGGTTGTGATCAGATCATGAGGACATGGTCATGCTAAATAAATTCAAACAAATACAAGAACAATGGGGTGGCTCTAATGAGGTCATCGATCATTGGCTCGAAACTCGACAGTCTCTAATCGTTGAGTATTGTAAGCTAGGTGCCCTGCAGCCAGCTAGCAACGGGCAATCAAACGTTGTTGAACTCCCTTCCCCTAAAGAAATAAGCTCATTCTGTGATCATGTTGTCGATTATATCTCAGAGGGTCATTTTAAGATCTACGATATGGTCATGAAAAAATGGCAAGCAACAGGCTTTAAAACCAATGACGAGATTGATACAACTTACGCGAAGATCGTACTTACAACCGAGCCGCTTCTAGAATTCAATGATAAGTACGTTAAAGTAAATGCAGACGATGAGTTGCCTAACTTCGAAGGAGATATGTCCAAAATAGGTGAACTACTCGAACTACGTTTTGAAGTAGAAGATAATCTTATCCAGCTTATTGCAGACAGTTTAGCGATTCCACCAGGCGCTTAGTTAGCCGAATCCTTAATAAGCTTGCCTCTGTGCAAGCTTTTTGTTTTGTCTGTAAGGTTATCCAAACTACCCAGAACCTTTCAGACAGAGCTTACTCGCTCGCCCTGACCTTTAGCCATAAGCATATGGTTACAGCCCTAATCAGCCTAATCATCTCTACCCTTTATCTTACTGGCCTCAAAGAGCACTCTTCAGGACATAAATCCAACCTCACCAGCTAGATAAGCACACCTATCACTTTATAAGTCATAGCTAAATACCAATACGCCAGATACAAAAAAGGCACCCGAAGGTGCCTTTTTCTTATCTCTTAGAGACTACTCGTAGAGCTTACTCTTCTGAAGAGAAACCAGCGTTTAGAAGTGCTGCTAGATTGTCAGTAGCTTGTTCAGCTGAAGGACCTTCTTGCTCTTCTTCACGTTGTTTTTGACGCTCTTGGTGGTATGCGAAACCAGTACCAGCTGGGATCAGACGACCAACAATTACGTTCTCTTTCAGACCGCGAAGGTCATCACGCTTACCAGAAACCGCAGCTTCTGTTAGTACGCGAGTCGTTTCTTGGAACGATGCAGCTGAGATGAATGACTCAGTTGCAAGAGATGCTTTAGTAATACCTAGTAGATCACGTTCGAAACGTACTAGTTCTTTACCTTCAGCTTCTAGCTTACGGTTAGCAATCTTAACATTGTGGTACTCAACTTGTTCGCCAGGTAGGAACGGAGAGTCACCAGAATGAGTGATTGTACACTTACGTAGCATTTGACGAACGATAGTCTCGATGTGCTTATCGTTAATCTTTACGCCTTGTAAGCGGTAAACTTCTTGAACTTCGTTCGCGATGTACTGAGTTACTGCGTGGATACCACGTAGACGCAGGATATCGTGTGGAGTTTCAGGACCGTCGGCGATTACATCACCACGTTCAATCTTCTCACCTTCGAACACGTTCAATTGACGATGCTTAGGAATCATCTCTTCGTAAGCGTCACCGCCTTCACGAGTGATTACTAGACGACGCTTACCTTTCGTTTCTTTACCGAAAGACACAGTACCTGTGTGCTCAGCAAGGATCGCAGGCTCTTTAGGCTTACGAGCTTCGAATAGGTCAGCTACGCGTGGTAGACCACCGGTGATATCTTTGTTTCCGCTCGATTTTTGAGGGATACGAGATAGTGTGTCACCGATGCCAACTTCAGCGCCATCTTCGATGTTTACAATCGCTTTGCCAGGTAGGAAGTAGTGAGCTGGCATATCAGTACCAGGGATCATTACGTCGTTACCTTGCTCATCAACAAGTTTGATAGCTGGACGCATATCTTTACCTGCTGCTGGGCGAGCTGCTGCGTCTGTAACTTCACTTGAAGAAAGACCCGTTAGATCGTCAGTTTGACGAGAAACTGTAATACCATCGATCATATCTACGAATTGGATACGACCTGCCACTTCAGTGATGATTGGCATGGTATGCGCTTCCCAGTTAGCTACAACTTCACCAGCAGTAACTGCTGCGTTGTCGCCTTTGGTTAGCATCGAACCGTAAGGAAGTTTGTGCTTCTCTTTAGTACGGCCGAATTCATCAATAATCGTCATCTCAGATGCACGAGAAGTGATAACCAGTTTCTTATCTTTGTTAACTACGAACTTAGCATTGTGAAGTTTCACAGTACCTGTTGTCTTAGCTTGGATGCTGTTCTCTGCTGCTGCAGTAGATGCCGCACCACCGATGTGGAACGTACGCATCGTTAGCTGTGTACCCGGTTCACCGATAGATTGTGCAGCGATAACACCAACTGCTTCACCTTGGTTCACTAGGTGACCACGTGCTAGGTCACGACCGTAACACTGTGCACAACAACCGAAGTCTGCATCACAGGTAACAACAGAGCGCACTTTCATGCTATCTACTGAGTTGTCTTCCATGATTTGACACCACTTCTCATCAATCAGAGTATTACGTGGAATCAGTACATCTTCAGTACCAGGCTTAAGAACGTCTTCAGCTACTACACGACCTAGAGCAAGCTCAGAAAGTGCAACTTTAACGTCACCACCTTCGATGTGAGGCATCATGTCGATACCTTCATGCGTGCCACAGTCATGTTCGTGTACTACAACGTCTTGAGCAACGTCTACTAGACGACGAGTTAGGTAACCCGAGTTTGCTGTTTTCAGTGCTGTATCCGCAAGACCCTTACGAGCACCGTGCGTTGAGATAAAGTACTGAAGGACGTTTAGACCTTCTTTAAAGTTCGCTGTGATCGGCGTTTCGATGATTGAACCATCTGGACGCGCCATCAGACCACGCATACCTGCTAGCTGACGAATCTGAGCTGCAGAACCACGTGCGCCCGAGTCGGCCATCATGTAGATGCTGTTGAACGATTCTTGCTGTTCTTCTTCGCCGTCACGGTTGATAACTGTTTCAGAAGATAGGTTATCCATCATTGCTTTCGCAACGCGGTCATTCGTAGATGCCCAGATATCGATAACTTTGTTGTAACGCTCACCCGCAGTAACAAGACCAGATTGGAATTGCTCTTGGATTTCGCGAACTTCTTCTTCAGCAGATTCAATTTCATCGTATTTCGCTTGAGGTACAACCATATCGTCGATACCTACAGAAACACCAGAAAGTGCAGCGTATGCAAAACCTGCGTACATGATTTGGTCAGCAAATACTACTGTATCTTTTAGACCAAGCTTACGGTAACACTCGTTAAGAAGAGTAGAGATCTGCTTCTTACCTAACTTTTGGTTAACGATGCTGTACGGTAGGCCAGCTGGAACGATTTGCCATAGCATTGCACGGCCGACAGTTGTATCAACCATCTTCGTTTCAGTAGTGCTGTTACCATCTTCGTCTACTACAGTTTCGGTGATACGTACTTTAACGCGAGCGTGTAGCTCAGCAGTCTTAGTACGGTATGCCTTTTCAGCCTCAGCAGGGCCAGCAAGGTACATACCTTCGCCTTTCACGTTGATCTTGTCACGTGTCATGTAGTAAAGACCCAATACAACGTCCTGAGAAGGTACGATGATCGGATCACCTGACGCTGGCGACAGAATGTTATTCGTCGACATCATCAGTGTACGTGCTTCAAGCTGTGCTTCTAGAGTTAGAGGCACGTGTACCGCCATTTGGTCACCATCGAAGTCGGCGTTGTATGCCGCACACACTAGTGGGTGAAGCTGAATCGCTTTACCTTCGATTAGTACTGGTTCAAACGCTTGGATACCTAGACGGTGAAGTGTAGGTGCACGGTTAAGCAGTACTGGGTGTTCGCGGATTACTTCGTCCAGGATATCCCAAACGATAGCTTCTTCGCGCTCTACCATCTTCTTAGCAGCTTTGATTGTCGTAGCCATGCCACGAGTTTCTAGCTTGCTGTAGATGAACGGCTTAAATAGCTCAAGTGCCATCTTCTTAGGAAGACCACACTGATGTAGACGAAGGTATGGACCTACTGTGATTACAGAACGGCCAGAGTAGTCTACACGTTTACCTAGAAGGTTCTGACGGAAACGACCTTGTTTACCCTTGATCATATCAGCAAGAGATTTCAGAGGACGCTTGTTAGAACCAGTGATAGCACGACCACGACGACCGTTATCTAGAAGTGCATCAACAGACTCTTGCAGCATACGCTTTTCGTTACGTACGATGATGTCCGGAGCAGCTAGCTCTAGAAGGCGCTTCAAACGGTTGTTACGGTTGATCACACGACGGTAAAGGTCGTTCAGATCTGAAGTCGCAAAACGACCGCCATCTAGTGGTACTAGAGGACGTAGATCTGGCGGCAGAACCGGAAGTACAGTCAGAATCATCCATTGCGGATCGTTACCCGATGCAATGAACGCTTCAACTAGCTTCAGGCGCTTAGTAACTTTTTTACGCTTAGTTTCTGAGTTAGTCGTTTCTAACTCTTCGCGCATTTCTTCCACTTCTTGATGAAGGTCCATTGTTGCAAGCAGATCTTTGATCGCTTCAGCACCCATCTTAGCAGTAAATTCGTCACCCCACTCTTCTAGACGATCCAGATACTCTTCTTCAGTAAGCATCTGAGATTTTTCTAGATCAGTCATACCTGGTTCAGTTACTACGTACATCTCGAAGTAAAGAACACGTTCGATATCACGTAGAGGGATATCCATTAGTAGACCGATACGAGACGGCAGTGATTTTAGGAACCAGATGTGAGCAACTGGTGAAGCTAGCTCGATGTGGCCCATACGGTCACGACGAACTTTAGTTTGTGTAACTTCAACGCCACACTTCTCACAGATAACACCACGGTGCTTCAGGCGCTTGTATTTGCCACAAAGACATTCGTAGTCTTTAACTGGACCAAAAATACGTGCACAGAACAGACCATCACGTTCAGGTTTGAACGTACGATAGTTAATTGTTTCCGGCTTTTTAACTTCACCAAAAGACCATGAACGGATCATGTCTGGTGAAGATAGACCGATTTTGATTGCATCAAATTCTTCGGTCTTATGCTGTGCTTTTAGAAAGTTTAATAAGTCTTTCACATTCAGCTCCTGTAAGGAGTTAAAGGAGCTCACTGCTGTAGCAAGCTCCCTTTTACCAAATAATCCTATCTTCTTTTAAAAAGAAGGAGGGATTACTCTTCGTCTTCTAGCTCGATGTTGATACCTAGCGAGCGAATCTCTTTCAACAGTACGTTGAACGACTCAGGCATACCAGGTTCCATGCTATGGTTACCGTCTACGATGTTCTTATACATCTTAGTACGGCCGTTAACGTCATCTGACTTAACTGTTAGCATTTCTTGTAGAGTATATGCAGCACCGTATGCTTCTAGTGCCCATACTTCCATCTCACCGAAACGCTGACCACCGAACTGAGCTTTACCACCAAGTGGTTGCTGAGTTACTAGGCTGTAAGAACCAGTTGAACGAGCATGCATCTTGTCATCAACCAAGTGGTTCAGTTTCAGCATGTACATGTAACCAACAGTTACAGGACGCTCAAACGAATCACCAGTACGACCATCAAACAGTTTAAGCTGACCAGATTCTGGCAGATCACCCAGTTTAAGTAGTTCTTTGATTAGAGACTCAGAAGCACCGTCGAACACAGGAGTAGCAATCGGTAGACCGCCACGTAGGTTCTTGATCAGTGTACGAACTTGATCATCAGACAGTTCAGCAATATCAACTTTCTGACGAGTATCACCAAGATCGTAAACCTTCTGTAGGAACTCACGGAACTTATGCAGTTCTTGTTGTTCCTTAACCATTTGGTTGATCTTGTCACCGATACCTTTCGCAGCCAAACCTAAGTGAACTTCTAGGATCTGACCGATGTTCATACGCGATGGTACACCCAGCGGGTTAAGTACGATGTCTACAGGCTGACCTTTCTCATCGTATGGCATGTCTTCAACAGGGTTAATCTTAGAGATTACACCTTTGTTACCGTGACGACCGGCCATCTTATCACCAGGCTGGATACGACGTTTAACCGCTAGGTAAACTTTAACAATCTTAAGAACGCCAGGCGCTAGATCATCACCTTGAGTGATTTTACGACGCTTAGTTTCAAACTTCTTATCGAAGTCTGCTTTTAGCTCATCCCACTGCTCAGCAAGTTGCTCAAGCTGTGTTTGTAGCGCATCGTCTTCTAGAACTTGCTCTAGCCATTGCTTACGACCGATAGTATCAAGCTTAGCTTCAGAGTAACCACCAGACAGAAGTACAGCTTTAACACGGTTAAGAAGGCCACCCTCAAGAATTTGGAACTCTTCAGTTAGGTCTTTCTTAGCTTCTTTAAGCTGCATCTGTTCGATTTCAAGTGCACGCTTGTCTTTCTCTACGCCATCGCGAGTGAAGACTTGTACATCGATGATAGTACCCGAAACAGAGTTTGGTACACGTAGAGAAGTATCTTTAACATCAGATGCTTTCTCACCGAAGATAGCACGTAGTAGCTTCTCTTCAGGAGTCAGTTGAGTTTCACCTTTAGGGGTTACTTTACCAACTAGGATGTCGCCACCCTTAACTTCAGCACCAATGTAAACGATACCTGACTCGTCTAGTTTAGACAGAGCAGACTCACCTACGTTTGGAATATCAGCTGTGATCTCTTCAGAACCCAGCTTAGTATCACGAGCCACACAAGATAGTTCTTGGATGTGGATTGTCGTGAAACGGTCTTCTTGAACTACGCGCTCAGATACTAAGATCGAGTCTTCGAAGTTGTAACCGTTCCAAGGCATGAATGCGATACGCATGTTTTGGCCAAGAGCTAGTTCACCAAGGTCTGTTGAAGGACCATCAGCAAGAACATCGCCACGTGCAACTGGTTCACCAGGAAGTACAGTTGGACGTTGGTTAATACATGTGTTTTGGTTCGAACGCGTGTACTTAGTTAGGTTGTAGATATCGATACCAGCTTCGCCAGGTACCAATTCATCTTCGTTAACCTTAACTACGATACGAGAAGCGTCTACAGACTGAACTTGACCACCACGTTTAGCAACCGCTGTAACACCAGAGTCAACTGCGATGTTACGTTCGATACCAGTACCTACTAGAGGCTTATCAGCCTTAAGTGTTGGTACAGCTTGACGTTGCATGTTGGCACCCATCAATGCACGGTTCGCATCATCGTGTTCTAGGAACGGGATAAGCGAAGCAGCGATAGATACTACTTGGTTTGTCGCAACGTCCATGTAGTCAACGTGATCGCGTGGGTGAAGACCAGATTCACCTTTTTGACGAGCTGTGATTAGCTCATCTGCAAACGTACCTTCTTCAGTAAGAATGGTGTTTGCTTGCGCGATTACGAATTGACCTTCCTGGATTGCAGACAGGTAATCAACTTCTTCTGTTACTACACCATCTACTACACGACGGTACGGAGTTTCTAGGAAACCGTAATCGTTACAACGTGCAAACGCAGATAGTGAGTTAATTAGACCGATGTTTGGACCTTCAGGCGTTTCGATCGGACATAGACGACCGTAGTGAGTTACGTGAACGTCACGTACTTCGAAGCCTGCGCGCTCACGAGTAAGACCACCAGGACCTAAAGCAGAGATACGACGTTTGTGCGTAACTTCTGACAATGGGTTGTTTTGGTCCATGAACTGTGAAAGCTGTGAAGAGCCAAAGAATTCTTTAACTGCAGCAGAGATCGGCTTAGCGTTGATAAGATCTTGAGGCATGATTGCATCAAGGTCACCAAGGCTTAGGCGCTCTTTAACGGCACGTTCTACACGAACTAGACCAACACGGAATTGGTTTTCTGCCATTTCACCTACAGAACGGATACGACGGTTGCCAAGGTGGTCGATATCGTCCACTTCACCAATACCGTTACGGATACCAATCAGTTTCTTCATCACTTCGATGATGTCTGATTCATCCAGAGTACCGCGCTCTTCTTCTTCTTCACGCTCGATAGAGCTGTTGAACTTCATACGGCCTACAGTTGATAGGTCGTAACGTTCTTCAGAGAAGAATAGGCTTTCGAATAGAGACTCTGCAGCTTCTTTCGTTGGTGGCTCGCCAGGACGCATCATGCGGTAGATTTCTACCAATGCAGAGATGCGATCTACTGTGCTATCTGCACGTAGAGTGTCTGACATGAATGGACCGTGATCTAGGTCATTCGTGAACAGAGTTTGTAGAGCCTTGTGGCCTGCTTGAGACAGGTTAGCAAGAGCTTCTAGGCTAATCTCTTGGTTCGCGCCAACGATGATCTCGCCAGTTGCTTCGTTGATGTAATCTTTAGATGCAACTTTACCAACGATGTACTCTACTGGTACTTCGATGTGCTCAACGCCATCTTTTTCAAGTTGACGGATATGGCGAGCAGTAACACGACGACCAGTCTCAACGTAAGTTTTACCGTTTGCTTCGATGTCGAATGACGCAGTTTCACCACGTAGACGATCAGGAACCAACTCCATAAGAAGAGTTTGGTCTTTCACTTCGAAGTTCACTTTGTCGAAGAACAGATCAAGGATCTCTTCAGTCGATTTACCAAGTGCACGAAGAATAATCGATGCTGGTAGCTTACGACGACGGTCGATACGTACGAATAAGTTATCCTTAGGATCGAACTCAAAGTCTAACCATGAGCCACGGTAAGGAATTACACGTGCGTTATAAAGAACTTTACCTGATGAGTGGGTCTTACCCTTATCACTGTCGAAGAACACGCCTGGGCTTCGGTGCAGCTGGGATACGATAACCCTCTCGGTACCATTAATTACGAAAGTACCATTGTCTGTCATAAGCGGAATTTCGCCCATGTAGACTTCTTGTTCTTTAATGTCTTTTACAGTACCTGCTGGTGCATCTCGATCAAAGATAACTAGACGTAGTTTTACGCGTAGTGGCTTTGAGTAAGTAACACCGCGGATTTGACATTCTTTAACGTCAAAAACTGGCTCACCAAGACGGTAGCTAACGTATTGCAGCTCAGAATTGCCGTTGTAGCTCTGAATTGGAAATACAGAACGGAAAGCAGCTTCAAGACCGTATTGACCTTCTGGATCCTGTTCGATGAATTTGTCGAAAGAATCAAGCTGGATCGATAACAGGTATGGAATGTCCAAAACTTGTGGACGAGTACCAAAATCCTTACGGATGCGCTTTTTCTCGGTATAAGAGTAAACCATGGGGTTCCTCAGCTCGCTGATAAGTGACCCAAACCACCCAAAACACTCTTCAGAGGGGGTGGTGACAAACAGCTGTTTAGTGGTAGTGAACAATCATTTCGAAAAAATGACTGTTTTTTTGCTCGGATTATGACGGTTAAACAGCGGAAATTTCGCCATAGCCCTACAGCGCAAAAAGGCCGGTGGTTAATAAACCACCAGCCATTAGCCTTGCGGCTATGAAATTAAGTAATAATTACTTGATTTCAACAGAAGCGCCAGCTTCTTCTAGCTGTGCTTTAAGAGCTTCAGCTTCAGCTTTGTCAACGCCTTCTTTAAGCGCTGCAGGAGCTGAGTCTACAAGACCTTTAGCTTCTTTAAGACCTAGGCCAGTTGCGCCACGTACAGCTTTGATAACTTGTACTTTGTTAGCGCCAGCAGCAGTTAGGATTACGTCGAATTCAGTTTGCTCAGCAGCAGCGTCGCCGCCAGCTGCGCCACCAGCTACAACTGCAGCTGCAGCTGAAACGCCGAATTTCTCTTCCATAGCTTCGATAAGCTCAACAACTTGCATTACAGACATTTCTGCAACTGCGTCTAGGATTTGCTCGTTAGTAATAGACATAACAATTCTCTTTTAAGTCAACAATAAGTTTAATTTGCAACCAGTGAAAAGCAAGGCTTAAGCCGCTGCTTCTTCTTTTTGGTCACGTAGTGCAGCGATAGTACGAACCAGCTTGCCAGCAGAAGCTTCTTTCATGCACATCATTAGGCGTGCGATAGCTTCGTCGTAAGTTGGTAGTGTCGCTAGTACTTCAGCATCAGTAACTGCGCCTTCAAATGCAGCAGCTTTGATCTCGAAATCTTTGTTCTCTTTAGCGAAGTCTTTGAAAAGACGCGCTGCAGCACCTGGGTGCTCGTTAGAGAACGCGATCAGAGTTGGACCAGTGAAAGTGTCTACTAGACACTCGTAGTCTGTACCCTGAACCGCACGGCGTGCTAGTGTGTTACGAACAACTTTCATGTAAACACCCGCTTCGCGAGCTTGTTTACGTAGAGAAGTCATTGCGCCAACTTCAACGCCACGAGAATCAGCTACAACTGCAGAAAGTGCACCACTGGCAGCTTCGTTGACTTCAGCAACAATTGCTTTTTTGTCTTGAAGATTTAAAGCCATTTGGATTAACCTCTGGTTGTGATTACAGCACCCAATACAAAATGTATTGAGCGTTTACGATGTTATTTAAAAATGAATAAATCCACTTCAAACCACAACATCGCCTACGTAGGTTTTATTAAGCTATCAATAATCTAATGAAAATCGACAGCGCCTACGGTCTTGGGATAGATGATTTCAAATTGCTTTAAAACCACCCAACCACAAATATTAGGCGCAGAAGTATACACTAAATCTGCGCCTAAGCAAATTAGTTTGCTTGAGTATCAAGACTAGCTTGATCAACAGCAACACCAGCACCCATCGTAGTAGAGATGCTTACTTTCTTCAGGTAAGTACCCTTAGCTGAAGAAGGCTTAGCTTTCTTAAGAGCAACTAGAAGTGCTTCTAGGTTCTCTTGAAGCTGGCTAGCTTCGAAAGATGCTTTACCGATAGTAGTGTGGATGATGCCGTTCTTGTCGTTACGGTAACGAACCTGACCAGCTTTAGCGTTCTTAACCGCTTCAGCAACGTTAGGAGTTACAGTACCAACTTTAGGGTTTGGCATAAGGCCGCGTGGACCTAGGATTGTACCTAGTTGACCAACAACACGCATTGCATCTGGAGAAGCAACAACTACGTCGAAGTTCATTTCGCCTTTTTTCACTTGCTCAGCAAGATCTTCCATACCAACGATATCTGCGCCAGCAGCTTTAGCAGCTTCTGCGTTTGCACCTTGAGTGAAAACAGCAACGCGGATGTCACGGCCAGTACCGTGAGGTAGCACAGTTGCGCCACGAACGTTTTGGTCAGATTTACGAGCATCGATGCCTAGGTTAACAGCAACGTCTACAGACTCAACGAATTTAGCAGTCGCTAGTTCTTTTAGAAGAGCAACAGCTTCGTTGATTTCGTATTCTTTAGTTGAGTCAACTTTGTCGCGGATTACGCGCATACGCTTAGTAAGTTTAGCCATGATCTTATCCCTCTACCACTAGGCCCATTGAACGAGCAGTACCAGCAATAGAACGTTTCATTGCTTCGATGTCAGCACCAGTCATATCAGCAGCTTTAGTTTCTGCGATTTCCTGAACTTGAGCGTCAGTAACAGTACCAACTTTCTCAGTGTTTGGACGACCTGAACCAGACTTAACGCCAGCAGCTTTCTTAAGAAGAACAGCAGCAGGTGGAGTCTTAGTTACGAACGTGAAAGAACGGTCGTTGTAAACAGTAATAACTACTGGAGTAGGTAGACCTTTCTCAACAGATTCTGTTTTTGCGTTGAACGCTTTACAGAATTCCATGATGTTCACGCCGTGTTGACCTAGAGCAGGACCAACCGGTGGACTTGGGTTTGCCATACCAGCTGCAACTTGCAGTTTGATATAAGCTTCAACTTTCTTAGCCATGATATTTCCTAATATTTTGGGTACATGCGCTAGCCGCAAGGCGAGCTCCCCATAAATTCAATTAACTCTTTTTCACTTCCACAGAAGCAAAAAGGCGCGAAATTATAATCATAATTCGCGCCTTTAACAACCCTAAAAAGGTGATTTTTTATACTCTTTTATTTTGAACAACTTATGAAGTATTTATCCACAGCTTGTTCAAAACTTAGAGTTTTAGTCCAGTTTTTCAACCTGACCAAATTCAAGCTCAACCGGTGTTGCACGACCAAAGATCGATACAGATACCTTAATGCGGCTTTTCTCGTAATCTACTTCTTCAACAGTACCGTTGAAGTCAGCAAATGGACCATCGTTCACACGAACCACTTCACCCGCTTCGAACATTGTCTTAGGACGTGGAGACTCGCTCGCTTTCTCTAGACGGTTCAAGATAGCATCAGCTTCTTTATCAGTGATTGGTGCAGGACGATCAGAGGTACCACCAATGAAGCCCATAACACGCGGAATGCTGCGTACTAAGTGCCATGATTCATCATTCATGATCATTTGAACTAATACGTAGCCAGGGAAGAATTTACGTTCACTTTTACGGCGTTGGCCTGCACGCATTTCCACTACTTCTTCAGTAGGTACTAGCACATCGCCAAATAGTTCTTCCATGTTGTGCATTTTAATATGCTCGCGTAGCGACTGTGCAACACGACCTTCAAAGCCAGAAAAGGCTTGAACTACATACCAACGTTTTTTTGGAGCTTCACTCATGAATCAGAACCCTCTACACCCCAGTTGCTAGAGAAACTAGACGGACCATAATGCCGTCAATTCCCCAAAGCACTAGAGACATAACAATACATACAGCTAAAACGATCAATGTAGTTTGCATAGTTTCTTGGCGAGTAGGCCAAACAACTTTACGAATCTCCATACGAGATTCTTTTGCAAAATCGATCGCAGCTTTACCTTTAGTTGTTGTTGCTGCAACGCCTAGTGCGGCAGCAATCAGCACAACTACACCTGCAGCGCGAATTACAACAGACAATTCACCATACAGGTAATTACCCACAACAGCAGCAGCCAACAGAACAAAAGCGACAATCCACTTCATTGTATCTGCTGCACCTGAGCTATCAGGAGTTTCAGCGTTTGCTTTCATAAAACCAACCTGTGATAAGTCTTAAATATAGACGACAATAACCCCGCTGTTGCAGGGCACATTCCTTTGCGTTGCAAAACAACACATCTAACAGTCATTTTAGTCAAAAAGACCGTTTAATTCTTTGCTAAGAGCAAAAATCGATGTCAAAACATCCAACTCTTTTTTTAGCGCAGAAAAAGGGCATCAAATGATGCCCTTTTTACTAGTGGTTCGTCAAATCTTATGCAAAGATTTTAGCTACAACACCAGCACCAACTGTACGGCCACCTTCGCGGATTGCGAAACGTAGACCTTCGTCCATTGCGATTGGAGCGATTAGCTCAACAGTCATTTGAACGTTGTCACCTGGCATTACCATTTCTACGCCTTCTGGTAGAGTGATGTCGCCTGTTACGTCAGTTGTACGGAAGTAGAACTGTGGACGGTAACCTTTGAAGAAAGGAGTGTGACGGCCGCCTTCGTCTTTAGAAAGTACGTATACTTCAGACTCAAACTTAGTGTGTGGGTTGATAGAACCTTTCGCAGAAAGTACTTGACCACGTTCAACGTCATCACGCTTAGTACCACGTAGAAGTGCACCAACGTTCTCGCCTGCACGACCTTCGTCAAGCAGTTTACGGAACATTTCAACACCAGTACAAGTAGTAAGAGTAGTCTCTTTGATACCAACGATTTCTACTTCGTCACCTACACGTAGGATACCGCGCTCGATACGACCAGTTACAACAGTACCACGACCTTGAATTGAGAATACATCTTCAATTGGTAGTAGGAACGGTTGGTCAACTGCACGCTCTGGCTCAGGAATGTAAGAATCTAGTGCTTCTGCAAGCTCAACGATCTTGTCTTCCCACTGCTTCTCGCCGTTTAGTGCGCCAAGTGCAGAACCTTGGATAACTGGTAGGTCATCACCTGGGAAGTCGTATTCAGAAAGAAGTTCACGAACTTCCATCTCAACTAGCTCAAGTAGCTCTTCGTCATCTACCATGTCACATTTGTTCATGAATACGATGATGTAAGGGATACCAACTTGACGACCAAGTAGGATGTGCTCACGAGTTTGAGGCATAGGGCCGTCAGTCGCAGCAACAACTAGGATACCGCCGTCCATTTGTGCAGCACCAGTGATCATGTTTTTAACATAATCCGCGTGTCCTGGACAGTCTACGTGTGCGTAGTGACGTGCTGGAGTGTCGTACTCAACGTGAGAAGTTGCGATTGTGATACCGCGCTCACGCTCTTCTGGAGCGTTATCGATAGATGCGAAATCTTTAGCAACACCGCCGTATACTTTTGCAAGAGTAGTACAGATAGCAGCAGTTAGAGTTGTTTTACCGTGGTCAACGTGGCCGATAGTACCAACGTTTACGTGCGGTTTCGTACGTTCAAATTTTTCTTTAGACATGGGGTGTCCCTCTAGGTACGGATTAGGTGGCTTAAAATAAGACCACGCAACCAAAAAAAATGGTTTTCTTTATTAAAGGAGAAGAAGCTTTAGACTGGTGCTAATACCCAGAGTCGAACTGGGGACCTCACCCTTACCAAGGGTGCGCTCTACCGACTGAGCTATATCAGCACACAAAATGAGTTGGAGCGTGCAGCGGGAATCGAACCCGCATCATCAGCTTGGAAGGCTGAGGTAATAGCCATTATACGATGCACGCAACACGTAACTCTGTTTGAGCTATTTAACCTTTAGAATATGGTGGAGAGGGACGGATTCGAACCATCGAAGGCAGTGCCAACAGATTTACAGTCTGCTCCCTTTGGCCACTCGGGAACCTCTCCAAATTTTGAGCTTTCTCTCGCTTGCCTTATAGGAAGGGAGAAAGTGGTGCCGACTACCGGAATCGAACTGGTGACCTACTGATTACAAGTCAGTTGCTCTACCTACTGAGCTAAGTCGGCACAAGTGGGGCGCATTTTATTGAATGATTTTCCACCTTGCAATAGTAAATTGAAAAAAAGTGCAAAATTCTCTGACCAAACTCCTACATACGGCTATTTAGCTCAAGGTTTACGTCTTTAACCCGCATCTAGTACAGGAAGATATTTTATTTATCTATCGCTTGATGTATTTTCCATGCACTTGTTTTGTTATCCACTATAGAGTTTTGTATGAGCCCATTTATGTCATTTGACCGCGAACGTTGGTCTGAGCTAAGGAATTTAGTTCCGATGACACTTTCTGAGAGCGACTTAAAAGAGCTTCAAGGCATCAATGAAAAGCTCACAATGGAAGAGGCAGTAGAGATCTATCTACCGTTATCTCGTCTATTGAACCTCTATGTGGCAGCCAGACAGAATAGAAACTCGGTACTCCACCAATTTCTAGATAAGAAAGAGAAAGCGCCACCTTTTATCATCGGTATTGCGGGTAGCGTAGCTGTTGGCAAAAGTACTACTGCGCGTCTGCTTAAAGCCCTACTCTCTCGCTGGGAAAACCACCCAAAAGTTGAACTAGTGACAACCGATGGCTTTTTATATCCAAACGAGGTGTTAGAAGAGAAAGGGTTGATGAGCAAAAAGGGCTTTCCTGAATCTTACGATATCAAGCGTTTAGTGAACTTTGTTTCGGATGTAAAAGCTTGCAAGAGAAATGTCACAGCCCCTGTTTACTCGCATCTTACGTACAATATTACTGATGACGTTAAGTGCGTCGACCTACCAGATGTGCTTATTATTGAAGGGCTTAATGTTTTACAAACCGGAATGAATTATCCACACGAGCCACATCGCGTGTTTATTTCAGACTTCCTTGATTTCTCACTCTATGTTGACGCTGATAGCCAACAAATCAAAGAATGGTACGTCAATCGCTTTATGAAATTCCGCGATGGCGCGTTTACTAAGCCTGGCTCTTACTTTAGTCATTACACTAAATTATCGAACCAAGCCGCATTGGACAAAGCAGAAGGTATCTGGAGTTCAATTAATGGCTTGAACCTTGAACAAAATATCCTTCCGACACGAGAAAGGGCTCACCTGATTCTACGTAAAGGCGCAGATCATATGGTTGAAGAAGTGTTACTAAGAAAATAGTAACGCCTTAGTCGCCTTTTCTTAGCGATATCTCGCCACCAATATAGCTCTCGACACCATTCTCAGTTTTGAGCAATACAGCACCTTGTTCATCGATGCCTTGAACAACACCTTCAATTTCTCTAGGTCCAATGATCAATCTAACATTGCGACCTAAGAAATTATCCAAGCGGTTCCAACGCTCTAAAAAATTGGACATTCCTTTCAACTCGTAGTCGACAAGTGACTTATCCCAAGCATTGATCAGAGCCTGCGCTAACTGGTTACGGTCTGGCACCTTCCCATCACACACTTCTTTAAGGGAAGTCCATGGCTGGCCAATACCTGATGTTGTTGGAACCATGGATAGGTTTAGCCCTAAACCAATCACAATATGCGCAGCGCCGCCAGACTGTCCTGACAGCTCGACCAAGATACCTGCAAGCTTCTTGTCATTGTGGTAAAGGTCGTTCGGCCATTTAAGCTTTACACCTTCTACGCCCATCTCTTCCAAAGCTTCAACAACAGCTACACCAACCACAAGGCTTAAGCCCATTGCGGCAGCCATCCCCGCGTCGAGTCTCCAATACATTGAAAGATAGAGGTTTGCACCAAATGGTGATACCCACTCTCGTCCACGGCGTCCACGACCCGCAGCTTGATATTCAGCAATACAGACAGAACCCGATTCGAGGGTGTTAGTGCGCTCTAATAGGTGTTGGTTTGTAGAACCTATGATGGGAATGAGTTCAAGAGAAGCATCGCGACTAACTGCAGACAATTTGTCTTGGTCAAGCATATCCAAACGACTGGCTAGTTTGTAACCCTTGCCTTGTACTCGGTAGATATCTAAACCCCACTCTTGAATACCTTTAATGTGCTTACTGATAGCCGCTCGTGATACGCCAATCATTTCACCTAGGTCTTCACCTGAATGAAACTCACCGTCAGCAAGACATCTCAATAGTGCAAGCTTGGTACTGTGCTCTCTCATGCCAATGACTCCAAAGCCTTATCCAAGTTTGTCTCGCAGTCTCGTCCCATAAAGCGCACTTCATGTTCCAATCGAATATCGAATTTATTCAAAACGGACTGGCGCACTCGCTCTGCAAGCTTAAGGATATCCACAGCAGAAGCCTCATCATAATTGATAATAACCAATGCTTGGTTGGGGTGAACCTGAGCGCCACCTTCTGTCACACCCTTGAACTGGCATTGATCAATCAGCCAGCCAGCAGCAACTTTGATCATGTCATTACTCTCATAACCAACCATATTTGGATATAGAGCTAACAAGCGATCAAAATGATCTTTGGTGATCACAGGGTTTTTGAAGAAGCTACCCGCATTCCCTTGTACTCTAGGGTCTGGCAGCTTACTTGAACGGATAGCACACACTTCATCAAATATAGTGCGAGGGGAGAGCGTATCGGCTGCTAGGCTTTTTAATGGGCCATAGTGATTGCATGGCTCCCACTCTTTCGGCAACGTTAAACCAATCGCAACAACAATCGCTTTATCGTAGAGAGCGTGTTTGAAAATAGAATCTCGGTAACCAAAGAGACACTCTTCTTTGCTTAATCGCTTAACTGTATAAGTATCCAGACACAGGATATCGACATACTCGCATACGTCTTGTAGCTCAACACCATACGCACCAATATTCTGAATCGGAGCAGAGCCGGAACAGCCGGGTATCATTGCTAGGTTTTCTAGACCACCCAGCCCTTTATCCACACTCCACTCAACCAAGCTTGGCCAATCCTCGCCACCACTCACATGCAGTAGGTGATGACTGTCCGTCTCGGCCAGCTCAATCCCGGCTAATTTATTCACGATGACCAGGCCAGCGAAGTGCTCAGTAAAAAGCATATTACTGCCCTTACCCAGTATTAACTTAGGCAAAGCTGACCATTTAGGGTCTTTGTAAAGCGAAATAAGTTCTTCGGTAGTGGTGACTTCAACCAACGCATCACACGTCTGATCGATGGAAAAAGTATGAACATTTTTTAAACTAGCATTGAGATGGAATTGCATGGCGATATTCAATTAACTTACACTGCGGTCATTCTACAGCAGATAAACCAATGGCGCAGTGACTGAATGAACAATGTCATCATTACTCAATTAGACCCAGTAAAGGTTCCCCTAGTTAAACGTTTCTATAAAGAACATTACCCAACGGGAAAAGCGAATAAGAGTGAACTGATCTATTCGTTATTGCTGAATAACGAACTGTGCGGTGTCGTGCGTTTTCGTACAATAGAAAATAATCGCTTACTTACCGGTATGGCGATATCAAAACAACATCGTGGTCAGCAATTAGGCTCCCAGCTTATGGATTATTGTGCGCAACATACGCTTACGGAAGATGATTACTGCTTTGCGTACGCTCATCTCACCAATTTTTACGCGCGACACAAATTCGTACAAGTAGACCCTAAAGATCTACCAAATGGTTTAAGAGTTTTATACGAGCGCTATTCGAATAGCGGAAAAGATCTCATTCCTATGCATTATCAGCAAAATTGTTAGAGAATGCCTCGATTATCTAGTATTTGGTGCTATCCCTTTGGTAAAATTAAAGGTTCGCAATTTTGCATATTTTTAAGGTAAAACAGTCAATATGATTGCCAGTAGGAATCCATTCATACAGTTGCCAACCATAGCGCAGAATCCTGACAAGTTTGAAGTACTACTATCAGCGCAAGAGTTTCGAACTCGCCTACTTGATGAAATATCTCGCGCAACGACTCGTATTAGTTTAGTCGCTTTGTATCTTGAAGATGATGAGGCTGGCCGTGAGATCCTAACTGCCTTATATGAAGCAAAGCAAAAGAATCCAGAATTAGACGTGAGCGTTTGTGTCGATTGGCACCGGGCGCAGCGTGGATTGATTGGCGCAGAGTCTTCTGAAGGCAATGCAGCCATGTATAAAGAGTTCGCAGAGAAATATCAACATTCTGTGCCTGTCTATGGCATTCCCGTTCGCGGCAAAGAAGTTTTTGGCGTATTGCACTTAAAAGGCTTTATCGTCGATGATAGCGTGATATACAGCGGTGCAAGCCTTAACAATATCTATCTGAATTACCATGACCGCTATCGCTTTGATCGTTACCATGTTTTAAACAATGCAGCTCTTGCTGACTCAATGTTTGCCTACGTACACGAACAGATGGTTGCGGACAGCGCTGTTTATGACCTGGCTGATAAGAACAAGCCTGCGACCAAAGAACTGAAACCAGCGATTCGTCAGTTTCGAGCATCATTGGCAAGGTCTCAGTATCAATTCGAAGGGCAAGAGGTTTCAGCAGAGCAAGTGGCTGTAACACCATTGGTTGGTATCGGTAAAAGACGTAACCGTCTGAATCAGGGAATCAACCAACTCGTCGCTCAAGCTAAAGATGAAATCTTCATCTGCACACCTTACTTCAACTTCCCACCTAGCCTAGCTAAAGAAGTGAAGAAAGCACTTAAGCGTGGCGTAAAGGTCAGCATTGTTGTTGGTGATAAGACAGCGAATGATTTCTTTATCTCACCAGAAGAAGAGTTTAAAACGATTGGTGGTTTGCCATACCTTTACGAACTGAACTTACGCCGTTTCGCTAAAGCGAATGAAGCTCATATTGCTAGCCGTAATCTATCAATTCGACTTTGGCAACACGATTCCAATAGCTTCCACCTAAAGGGCATTTGGGTAGATAAGCGCTACATGCTACTAACAGGTAATAATCTAAATCCACGCGCATGGAAGTTGGATCTAGAGAACGGTATCTTTATCCAAGATAACTACCATCACCTAACAGACAAGTTTCAGGCTGAAGTGGATAACATCCTTCAACACACTCAGCTTATCTGTACTTATAAGCAGTTAGACAAGGTAGAGAGCTACCCGATGGAAGTTCAGAAGTTGATTCGTAAGATCACTCGTGTGAAAGCCGATAGGGTGCTTAAGCAAATACTGTAGTCGATGTATTAGAGACACTATTTATCAACGCCTAGCAAACGCTAGGCGTTTTTGTATCTACGAGATAGCTATTTAGGTTTGTTTGATGGTCTTTCGAATCAACATCTCTATTTATGCATAGTGAGTGTGATAGCTTGAAGTGTTAAGCATCCTACCTTTTCCTTAGTCAGTCTCAGGGTTCCAGATACGTGTATCAGGTATGGTTTAGATAGCAGCTAAACGAGTACCAATACGAACATAATCGACAATTACCCTTTACGTATTCAAGCAATAAAGTCTCACTCCTTAGGGCGAAGTACGTACGCGATAGAGAATTTCACATAGTAAAACAATCAGATTAGTGCTCTGCTCTATTTAGCTTAAGAGTTAGAAGTGACCACCTATATTCCCAAGCAGCACCTCCCGATATATAGAGAAGTACTTCATAGCTAGCGATAAGGATCTACTACTAAAACCCAAAACACATACGCAGGAAACGACGAAAGCCTAGTCGTCAGACTAGGCTTTCTGATATGTGCCGGAATAGCATGAAGTGCAGGGGCTCGGTGTCTTTATACCAATTAAAGTAA